>DASYVG010000492.1:0-7976 GCA_035937255.1 Chthoniobacterales bacterium
CACAGCGGTTCTTTTCACCTTTCCCTCGCGGTACTTGTTCACTATCGGTCGCCAATTAGTATTTAGACTTACGCCGTGGTCGGCGTGGATTCATACGAAGTTTCACGTGCATCGTATTACTCAGGAAATCCCTAGGCGTGCGCGGATTTTCGATTACGGGCCTGTCACCCTCTTTGGAGCGATTTTCCATTCGCTTCATCTAATCGTTGCACTACCACATCGGGCTCCTACAACCCCAGCAGTAAACTGCTGGTTTGGTCTCTTCCGCTTTCGCTCGCCACTACTTACGGAATCGCTTTCGCTTTCTTTTCCTCCGGTTACTGAGATGTTTCACTTCACCGGGTGTCGCGATGTTTCTGCTATGTATTCACAGAAACTCGAGCAGGTGTTACCCCACTCAGGTTATCCCATTCGGAAATCCCCGGGTCACAGCGTGTTTACCGCTCTCCGAGGCTTATCGCAGTTAGCCACGTCCTTCATCGCCTATTGGCACCAAGGCATCCATTATGTGCTCTTTGTAGCTTGATCAATCTGTTCCGATCCCGCGAATGCGGGACCAGAGATCTTTTGATAACTGAAACTCTCGGACCGGGCATCTTACCTCCCGGTCGTTATTTTCAGACTCAGCTCTTAAAAGTTGTTTTTACTACCCTGTATGTAGATGTCAAAGAACCAGCCCCGAACTTCTTTGGGGTGAACTTTCTCGGATATTTCAGGCGACAAAAAAAACCCAACTCTGTCTTCCGACTCGAATCACGTTTCCGTTCATCATGCCGGGACAAAATTGAGTTCCAATTTGCAGTCCCAAAATACGCAAGAACCGACCCCGCTCGCTTTCGCATAGAGGAGTCCCCGCTTCGGGCAGGGTTTGAAAAATAGTCCAGTCGAAAGAATCGTCAACCCGATTTTGGCAAAAAACTTTAGGATTCTTGCGCGCCGCGCCCGCGGTGCTGTCTCGATCCAGCCTTGGGCGTCGGCTTTGGGGGACGAGCAGAGCAATATTCCCCACAAAAGGTGCGATCGTCGCGTTCACGCACTCGCTTTCGCAGGCATTGGCAGATCGGGGGATCCGCGTGAATGGTTCGCACCCGGGCCGATCTGGACTACGCTGATTCCCTCAACTTACCCGGCTGAAGAGGTGGCCACTTTTGGCTCGGACGTTCCTCTCAAGCGGCCGGGCCAGCCGGACGAAGTTGCGACTTGCTACGTGTTTTTAGCGTCAAATGATTCGCCTTACATGACCGATCAGATTCTGCATCCAAACTGCGGGAACCGTTTCAACGAGTAGGCTGTGCTGCTCTCCGCTCCGGCAACCCGTCGGACCAGAACGGGTTTGATCTTTTGTTTGGCAGCCGATTTGCCTTCCCTACAGTTGCAGCGTGCAACGCAGCGACGGTCGTTCTCCAGATCAACTTCGGCCGGTCGCTTTTGAACTCGGCATCGCGCCTCATGCCACCGGTTCGGTGCTTGTCTCGATGGGAAACACGCGTGTGATCTGCGGCGTGATGATCGAGGAGTCGGTGCCACGCTGGATGAAGGAACAGGGTGTGGTCGGCGGCTGGCTCACGGCCGAATACGCGATGTTGCCGTACTCAACCAACACCCGGAAGCCGCGCGACATCAGCAAAGGCCGGCTCGACGGCCGCAGCAGTGAGATTCAGCGCCTGATCGGGCGTTCGCTCCGTGCGGTCGTCGATCTTGAGAAGCTCGGTCCGCGGACGATCTGGGTCGATTGTGACGTCTTGCAGGCGGATGGAGGCACGCGGACGGCAGCAATCACTGGAGCGAGTCTTGCGGTCGCGGTGGCGTGCCGGAAACTCGCGGAAGAAAAGAAGCTGGCCGGACCTCCGATTAAAAAGCTGGTCGCGGCGGTCAGTGCCGGCGTGCTCGATGGAGAGGCGCTCCTCGATCTGAACTATAGCGAAGACAAGAACGTGGCGGTGGATTTCAACCTTGTCGCGACTGAAGATGGCGAGTTTGTGGAACTGCAGGGCTCGGGCGAAGAAGCTACGTTTTCCGGCCCGCAGCTCGATGAGATGCTCACCCTGGTCGAAAAGGCATCGCGGAACTGGTCGCCGCTCAGCGCGCGGTGCTTGCCGCGCTGATGCTCGATGGCACCCCGCCTGAGGCGCGCCCCGATAAGCGCAACTAGATCTGCGGCTTGCCGCGGGTAAGCGCGTGGGTCAAGCCCGAAGCCGCTTCCGGAAGCACCGATTTTAAAGGGGCATTGACGATTGTGACCTGGGCGCCGGTGCCGACGAGTTCATAAAGCCTGATCACGTCACTCGATCGCATGCGGATGCAGCCGTAGCTGGCCGGTCGCCCGATGTTTCGTTCTTCGGGTGTGCCGTGAATATAGATGAAGCGTCCGTAGGCATTGGCGTTCTGCGCTTCGCGACCGCGCAACCAAAGAATCCTGGTGACGATCGGATCCCGTCCCGGTGCGTTGGGCGGAATGATTTCGCCGGTCGCACGTCGATCTTTGAACACCTCGCCGCTCGGAGCGCCGTCGCCGATCTTTACCGCGATCTCCAATTCCCCGAGCGGAGTTCCGTAGCTGCCGGGCCAATCAGCGAGCGCGAATTTGGAAGTTGAAACCGGGAAAGTGGCGATCGGAACCTTGTTCTCGAGCAAGGCGAGCCGTTGCTCAGGCACGCTCACGATGACGTGATGGCGCATGTCGGGCGCCACGCACGAAGCAAAGAGAATCGCGACGAGCGCGACGAGAAGCGCCCAGAAGTAGTGAAATTCCAACTTCATGCACGATCAAATTGGAAGAAAGATTCGGCGGTTGCGGTGGTGGCTTCGGTCAACTCTTGAAGCGTCACACCGCGCGCTCCAGCGATGGTCTCGGCCACGAGGCGAGTGTGGGCGGGCTCACATCTCTTCCCGCGGAAAGGCACTGGCGCGAGGTAAGGGCAGTCGGTTTCCACCATGAAATCTGCATCGGCCAGATTTGCTGCGACGTCGCGCACGCTGATGCCATTTTTGAACGTCACAATGCCTGTGAACGAGACAAGATGGCCGAGCGCCAACACTTCCGACGCTTGCTCGTGCGTACCGCCAAAACAATGAAAAACGCCGCGCACTTTGCCGGCGTACGGGCGCATGATAGCGATCGTGTCGTCCCAGCTGTCACGCTGATGAATCACGACGTTCAGCTGAAGTTCCGCGGCCAGGTCCAGCTGCTGCTCGAAAAGACTCGCCTGCCTAGCCTTGTAAGCGCCGTCATGCAGACTCGCCTCGATTTCCTCATCGGTCTCGCCCTGCAACGCGCGTGCGAAAACCTGCACCTTTTTTTCCTTGGCCACCTCCTTGCTGGGAAGGCGATGATAATCGAGCCCGGTTTCGCCGAGTGCGACGACTCGCTTGCTGACCGCCAGCTCGCGCAGCGGTGAAATTACATCTTCGTCGCCGCTTTCAGCGGAGGTGGGATGCACGCCGATGACTGCGAAGATATTCGGATATGTCTCAGCGAGTTCCACCGCCCGACGGCTGCTTGCAATCGATGTGCCGATCGTAATGATCCGCGTCACGCCGGCGTCATGCGCCCGCTGGAGGACCTCCGTGAAATCCGGCGCGAAATCCGGGTAATCCAAATGCGCGTGGGTGTCGATCAACATTAGACAAAGCAGGACCGCGCCCAGAACTCAGTCACATTCCGGTAACCATTCTGCACAGCGTCCCAGTAAGGCTGGCGAGTAAATGCAGCGCCTATCAGAATAACTGGCGTCATTACTAGCCATGAAAGCGGAAATAGGAGGAGCCAAATGAGGAGGCGAAAAAGTATTTGGCCAAGGATGTATTGGACAAAATTCACCACTCGATGACCGTGCTCGCCCAGGTCAGTCCTCCGCCGAAGACGACCATCAGCACGTAATCGCCGGCCTTGATTCGACCACTCCGATTCGCCTCGTCCAGAGCGATCGCCACGGCTGCGGCCGAGGTGTTGCCGTAGCGATCGAGATTCACGTAGAACTTCTCGAGCGGAATTTTCAGCCGGTCCGCGATCGCTTCAATGATGCGGACATTCGCCTGATGCGGAATGACGCAAGCGATGTCATCAATCGTGAGGCCGGCTTGGTCGAGCGCTTTCTTCGACGCCCGTAGCATGGCCGTGATGGCCTGCTTGTAGACTTCTTTCCCGCTCATGTGGATTGTCTGCAGGTTTTGGTGCGCGTTTTCGCGCGTGATCGGCGTGCGGCAGCCGCCCCCCGGCATAAAAAGAATATCGGCGTACTGTCCGTCGCTGCCGACATGCGTGCTGATGACTCCGTGGGCGCCGTTGCCGCGATGGCGCAAGATGGCGGCGCCCGCGCCGTCGCCAAAAAGCACGCACGTATTGCGATCGGTCCAATTTGTGATCGAACTGAGCTTTTCCGCGCCGATCACGAGAACGGTATCGTAGGTATGCGAAGTGATGAACTGCTGCGCGATTTCGACCGCGAAAAGGAAGCCGGAGCAGGCCGCGGAGACATCGAGACAGGCAGCCTTGAGCGCCCCGATTTTTTGTTGTACGAGACAAGCGGTCGCCGGGAAATACATGTCCGGCGTGGCGGTGGCGACCAGGATTAGTTCGATTTCAGAGGGGTCGATGTGGGCCTGCTCGATGGCAGCGAGCGCTGCTTTCGTCGCCATATCGCTGGTGTGTTCATCCTTGGCCGCGATCCGCCTTTCCTTAATGCCGGTGCGCGTCGTGATCCATTCGTCGGTCGTGTCGACAATCGTCGAGAGGTCAGCGTTGGTGAGGATTTTTTCCGGCACGTAGCTGCCGGTGCCAACGATGGAGACGGACCGGCGCGGTTTAGCGGAGCGCGGGCTCGAGCGGGGCTGTCGTTTCATGATAACGGCGAACTTCCTCGATGATATGCGGGTTCACCTGCTGTTCAATCGACTCCGCCGCGACACGCAAAGCATTTTTGATCGCGAGTGGCGTGCTGGCGCCATGCGCGATGATGCAGATGCCGTTCACGCCCAGCAGCGGCATCCCGCCGTACTCTTCGTAATTCAATTTCTTCTTGATCGCCCGGAAGGCATTTCGGGCGAGATATGCGCCTGCCATGCGCACCTTATTCTGCAACAGCTCGTGCTTGAGCCATCTGAAGACAGCCTCCGACACCGACTCGCATGTTTTCAGCACAACGTTGCCGACGAATCCGTCGCAGACCACGACCTCAACCGGATTTTCGAACAAGTCGTGACCTTCAATATTCCCGCGAAAGTTCAGCTGACTTTGTTTCAGCATCTTGAAGACTTCTTTCGTCAAGCCGGTGCCCTTGACGTCTTCGTCCCCAATCGACATCAAGCCGATCACAGGTTTTTCATAACCGAGAACGTGGCGTGAGTAGACCTCACCCATGATGGCGTATTGCAGGAGATGTTCGGCGCGCGCGTCGCTGTTCGCCCCCGCATCGATCAGCACGAACAGGTTAGTTTCAGATGGAATCAACGCCGCGATCCCGGGCCGATCAATGCCCGGCAGCGTCCGCAGCTTGATCGTCGTGGCTGCGACCGCTGCCCCCGTGTGACCGGCGCTCACGATTGCGTCGGCGTCTCCTTTTTTTACTAAATCAACCGCGCGGCTGACCGATGAATCTTTTTTCTTCCGCACTGCATCGACGGCGCCGTCCGACATCTCCACGACTTGGGTCGCGTGCACGATCTCCACGCGTCCGTCGTGGCAGCGATGCTTGGATAATTCCGCTTCGATGCGCGGAGTGTCCCCGACCAGAAACAGTTTTTCGATATGCGGATATTCCCGCAGGGCCATGACCGCTCCACCGACAATATTTGGCGGACCGAAATCACCGCCCATGGCATCGAGTGCGATTTTCATGAGCCGGCAATGTTGCGGAGTCTCATGGCCGAATGCAAAACGAAAATCCGTCGCGCACCTGCGCCGCCGGCGGCCTTGCTTTGCGAATAAGAATCAGCGTCCTTCGACCGTAAGCACCTGGCGTCCTTTGTAATATCCGCAGGCCGGACAGGCAGTGTGCGAAGCGACTGTGCTGCCGCATTGCGTGCATTTGTTCATCTGCGGCGCGCGCCACCGATGCGACGCCTTCCGCGTGCGCAATCGCATCTTGGATGTCTTGCGTTTGGGGACTCCCATAAGGTCGGATAGGAAAGCACCAAAACTGGAAAACACAACCGGCGCTACTGCTTTCGCAGATTTAGCTTGTCCAGCGCGCTCCAGTCCGGCGCTGCTTTAATTCTGGACTCCTCGGCCGTTTCCGTTTTGGTGTCCAACATCGCGCGGGCCGGGCAGGCCCGGCCGCCTTCGCGATCGCAATGCGGATGAGCCGCCAAGGCCAGAAGAATGTCTTCGCGAAAGAATGGCGTCAGATCCACCGACTCGGGCCCTTGCAATTCGGTATGCAGCGTGAATCCGTTCACCTCAATGCTGTAGCTAAACGGTTCCAGACAGGCAACACATCGCAGTTCCACCGATTGCGAAAGTGATCCGTTGGCCCAGAGCGCGCCTTCCGAAATCCCGAGGTCCAGATCGTAGCGGAGCGGACCGACGAAGCGCATGTCTTCCATCTCTAATTCCGGGATCGGGCATTCTTCCTCGCCCGCGAGGTGCAGACCTTCAGCGGGAATCTGTTTCACGTGAACTTTCATCGTCGGCGGCTTTGGAGGACGCTGAGTGGTGTCGTCCAAGCTGTGACGTCACGGTCCGCTACCACCACCAGCCTCTTGCCATCCGGTGAGAACGCAAGGTCGCGAATCGCTCCCTGCAGTGGATAAATTGTCGTCTGCAAACGTCCCGTCGCTGCTTCCCAAAAGTAAACGGCTTCATCGGCGCCGCTCCCGACCACCAGCCGATCGTCAGGCGAAAACTGCACGGCCAGCAGGCCGTTCTGAGGGGTTTTCGAATCTACCGTAGTGGGGCGCACCGGCGTTCCGTGCCAGAGCGAAAAAATCCCATGCTCATCCAAATTGTTGCCGACGCAGCCGGCCGCTAGCGCCTGGCCATTTTGGGAAAGGGCAAGACATTGCACACGCTGCGGAAGACGGTCCTGATTCTCCTGGATGAGCCTGTGCGCCTCAATATCCCATACGCTGATGTCTCGCTTGCAGTTCACGGCGGCGAGCTTCCCATCCGGCGATAATGCCACGCCGGTGAGTAGATGGTGATGTCGCGGCCACGGCGCCCATCGACCACGCATCTCCGGCAGATCGACAAAGAAGGCTTCATCGTAATTTGCCGTACCCCCAACCGCGGCGAGGCGATTTCCCGCACGACTAAAGGCAACGGACCGCACGTCGCCATCCCAGCCATCGAACCGCGCGACCTCGAAGTGCGCGCCATTGAGCGAATGGATTTTGAGGGCGCCGCCTGACTGGCCAGCGGTGGAACGAAGGCCTGCCGCGAGCAGCATTCCGTCCGGGGAAATCGCAAGATCGGCGACTGAACGTTCGAGCGTCGGAATCCAAGCCGAGATCTTTTTTAAATCAGCACCCCACGCGATCACTGCGCCATCGTCATAACCGACCAGCAGCGAGTTGCCGTCCGCCGTGAAAACGGCTGCGGTGGCCGCCGCGTTGACTCGGGCAGGCAAAGTCGCCGGAGGTGTAATTTGATCGGGGGTAGTCGCGGAATCGGCCCAGGCCCAGCTACGGTGGCTCCAATTAATGCCGATGCGATTGAATAGGTCGCGCGCCGTCTCGCGATCACCTGCCAGATAGGCAAACCGGCAGAACTCATTCAGGTTTCAAAGCGAGTTCGGCCACCGGGTCTCGATGTCGCGACAACCTTGGCGCATTTTGTTCCAGTCGATTCGCGTTTGCTGGAAGACATTTTGATAATCGGTCGAGAGCGACCACGCGATCCGAGTGTAAACGGACATTCCCTCAGCCGGCAGATACTTCGTTGCAGTCTCGTCCGGGGATCGTTCCCAATCTCCGGGCTCGCCCACAGCCTCGAGCCACATCGCGCGTGCCCGGTAGAGTTCGTAGTAGCCCGGCTCGGT
>DASYVG010000493.1:0-5634 GCA_035937255.1 Chthoniobacterales bacterium
GGTATTCGGAATAATCAACCTCGGCATTACTCAAACGGGCGGGACGGATGATGTTGTTCGGGTCGGTGCGAAACGATCCGCCGACAAGCTCGCCACCGGCCCAGAGATCCAGCGCTTTCGTAGGCGAATAAATTACGCGCGGCTCGGGGAGCAGGCCGAGGATCTTCCATTGCTCGTTAGGCTCCCAAATGACTCCGCCGATCGGCAGCACGGGCAGACGGCCGCGCAGGAAGGAAACGTTCGCGCCGATGAAGAGATAGAGCTTGTCAGGCTGCAGCGCGAAAATGCGGCCGCCGGTGATGGGCGCGTCGAAGGTTGCAATGCCCACACGATCTTCCGTGTAGAATCCGGGTTTCACGGAGATGAATGCGCCCACGTCCTTCCCGTGCATGAAATCGAGACCGATGACGCCGGAAAAAGCCTGGAGATGATCGGGCAGCGGAGCGGAGCTCTGACCGAAATCGAAGCGTTCGTAGGCAAGTCCGAGATGCAGGTAGAGATTCCCGCTCAGGAAAAAGCGATGGCCATACTCGGCTTGGAAGTGAAAGGCGTCCTGCTCTCCACGGTCGCGCCCGTCACTTAGGTCGCTCTCGAAAACGTAACCGCTTTCGAGCTCGAAGAGATTGAGCGGCACCGGCCCCAGGTCGGTAGCGGCGGAAGCGCTAGGAGCGTAACGCTCTCCCGATCCGGCGCGGACGGCCGCGGACGATGCGAGGAGAATGAGGAAGAGGGCAGCGAATTTTTTCATGTCAGTGAAGGAGTCTATGTCAAATCGGACGCGCTGCACAATGCGGATGCGGCGGGCTTAGGGGCGCGCTTCCGGCGCGCGCAGGAAGCGTTCGGTCGTCATCCCTGAAGTTTAACGCCGAGACGAATCGTTTCGAGACTGAAGCGAAAGGCGTCCGGGTTACCAGTCAGAGCCGGAAAAGTCCCGAAGTGGGATCGTGAAGGCGTAGTCGCTCGAAGATCGCAGGATGTTTCGACTTCGCTCAACATGACGAAGACAGTAGCGTCGCCCGATAAGCGATGAACGCCGCTGAACAACATCTAGCGCGGAGCGATCCGCGCCTGGCCGCGCTCATCGCGCAGGCGCGTAAGTATGACATCGTTCCGCGGATCGTGGCCAGTCCATTTGACTCGCTCGCCGAGTCGATCGCGTATCAGCAACTGAGTGGGAAAGCCGCCGCCACCATCTTTGGACGCGTGCGCGCGCTTTATCCCGGTCGCAAGAGACTCGATCCGGCAGAGTTGCTCGCTACGCCCGATGCCACGCTGCGCGCCGCCGGTTTATCAGGAAGCAAGACGGCCGCGCTTAAAGATCTTTCCGCGAAAGCCCTCGCCGGGATCGTGCCGACGGGTCGGGCGCTGGTCAAAATGAGCGATGAAGAGATCATCGAACGCCTCATAGCGGTGCGTGGCATCGGGCGTTGGACGGTGGAAATGCTGCTGATTTTCGATCTCGGCCGCCCGGATGTCTGGCCGGTGGACGATTACGGCGTGCGCAAGGGATTCGCGAAAACGTTCAACCGGCGCAAGCTGCCGACGCCGAAACAACTGCGAAAAATCGGCGAGAAATGGCGGCCTTATCGCTCCGTTGCGGCCTGGTATTTCTGGCGCGCGCTCGATCAGCCAATGGCGAATCGGTTCGACTAATTCGGCCTGACGACGGCGGGCGAGCGTCCCACATCATCTTCGGGAGCACCGCGGTGGCGGGCGACGAATTCGCTGGGATTGATCCAGCCGTGTCTGTCCTGCCGGTAGCCGGGCCCGATGAATGGAGTCATGAATTCACGCATCTCAAAATGCAGATGCGCCCAATACTGGCCGTGCGCCGTTCCAACCGTCGCAATCCGTTCGCCGCGGCGCACGTTCTGCCCCGGCCTGACGAGTATCTCATCGACGTGGGCGTAGTAGGATTGCACGAACTTGCGCACGCCGTTCTCCGCGTAAGCGTGCCAAACGATGATCACGTTTCCCCAGCCCGACCCGCCTTCGCGCGCGAGCGCTACGCGGCCATCGGCGACCGCGTAAACTGGATCGCCGAGATCGCTGTTTTCGCCTCCGATGCCGTTCAGATCGTCACCGAGGTGACGATTCTGCGTGAACGGTTGCGCGTTGTAGCTGAAGGCTCCGTTTTCGCTCCCGAGCGGGAAATCGAAACGCGTCGCCGTCGGGAGCGCAGCGAGCTCAAGAGGCGACGGAAGCTGCAGTTCCGCGACGATCGTGGCGGGGCGCATCAACTCGCCGCGTAAGCGAACGAAGAGGAAAAGTCCGAGCGTCACGAGGAAGACGATTACGCACCATGCCAAGGCAGCGGCGGTTCTTCCCTTGCTCGTCCCAAGCTTCATCTTTACGCTCCCGCGATGCGGATTCTGGTGACGGGCGGCGCGGGTTTCATCGGTTCGCATCTGGCGGAGAGGTTAGTTCGCGACGGCCACGAAGTAGCAATTCTGGACGACTTCAACGATTTCTACGATCCCGCGATCAAACACCGGAATCTTCGCGGATTGACCGATCACGTTTCCGTTCATCGAATCGATCTGCGCGACTCACAGTCTGTGCGATCACTTTTTCATCACGAGAAATTCGACACGATCGCCCATCTCGCGGCGCGCGCGGGTGTTCGGCCATCGATCCGGCAGCCGCAACTTTATTACGATACGAATGTGCTCGGGACCTTGCATCTTCTGGAAGCGGCACGGGCGCGGGGGATTGAGCGTTTCATCTTCGCATCCAGCTCGTCGGTTTATGGACTTCTGGAGCAAGTGCCTTTCTCTGAGGAGGCGCATCTTACGCAAACAATCAGTCCGTACGCCGCCACAAAAATCGCCGGCGAATTCCTGTGTTCAACCTACTCGCACCTCTACCAGATGCGCATTGTCGCTTTGCGCTTTTTTACGGTTTATGGACCGCGACAACGCCCCGATCTCGCCATCCATCAGTTCACACGTCGCATCGCCGCCGGCGAACCGATCGATCAGTTCGGCGACGGCTCAACCCGCCGCGACTACACTTACATCGACGACATTATTCAGGGGGTAAGCGCGGCGCTGACCTACGAAGGGCAGCTTTTTGACATCTTCAATCTGGGCGAGAATGAGACGATCCAGCTCCGGGATCTGATCGCCGCAATCGAGCTTGCCGTGGGCCGGAAGGCAAAAATCAATCAGTTGCCGGAACAACCTGGCGATGTGCCGCTGACTTGCGCCAACATTTCAAAAGCGCGGCGACTTCTAGGGTATAAGCCGGCGACAAAACTCACGGAAGGTCTGCCGCGCTTCGTCGCCTGGTATCGCGAGGCGGAAAACATGAGCGCATGAACACCGCGGCCAGCCCGCTGCGGTTCGAACAGCGTGCGTGTTTTATAGCAGGTCAGGCCAAATCGGGCACCACGCTGCTCGTCGCCTTGCTCGACAATCATCCGCAGCTCCTCGTGCTGCCGGAGGAAACAGCCTACTTCCCGACCGTCCGGACGAAATTCGGTCGACGCTCCCGCCGCGAGCAATTCAACTATCTGACCCGCGATTCTCTCTCGAACGTCGTTTTCGGCGGTCCCTGCAAATGGGGCAAGCGCGACTACTCGGATTTTCCGACAAGGCGCTTCCTCGAGCTCTTCGAGCAAATGGGTTTTGCGCCTGCGAACGCAGAACGCGACCTCCTGGTCATCATGGTGGAAGCGTACGCTGCCACTCTCGGCAAATCACAGGACGCGGTGCGGCGCTGGGTGGAGAAGACCCCCGCGAATCGAAATCATCTGCCCGCGATTTTCGAGCGTTTTCCACATGCGAAGATTGTCACCATGATTCGCGATCCGCGCGCGACACTGGCAGCGCAGATTGCGCTCGAGAAAACACGGCAGCTCCGGCGCTTTTCGGTTTACTACTGTGTCAGTCATTGGCGGGAGGCGGCACGCCTCGCGCTGCGTATCCGGCGTCAGGAAGTCTCCAACGCACTCGTGGTTCAATACGAGAAACTGGTGCGCGCGCCGGAGGACGAAATGCGCAAAGTTTGCGGATTTCTCGATGTCTCCTTTGAGAGCGCATCGGTCCTCAGGCCCACAAAAGCGGGCCGACACTGGTCGGGAAACTCCGCGGCTGAAATCGGCTTCGGACAGATCAGCGAGGACCCGGTGACACGCTGGCGGACGGAGCTGGGGAACGACGAAATTGGATGGGTGGAGTGGCATTGCCGCGACTTGATGCCGGAACTTGGATACGAGCCGAAGCTCAGCCGGCGAGCGTTGCGGCATTTTGCCAGACCGATCGCCGGGGAAACACCGCGAGAGTACCTTAAATCACGCCTCTATTCCTTACGCGACGACTGGATCCGTCGTTAAATCGCACGACGGGAAGTGCGCCGCGCGGCCGGCGGTTGCATTAACGCGGATCCGCGGGGATAGTTCAGCACCGATGTCGGGATTTTTCTTCGATACTCTGGTGGTCTCTTTACCCGGACGATTCAAGCTTTTTGCGACTCTGATGCGGAGCTTAGCCACTGCGGCGATCGGCTGGGGGGCTGATAGGGACCTCCGTTTTAAGCGAAGTTTTCCCGCTCGGAATGAGGCGGAGTTTCCGCTGGCGCGAATTGTGGGCAAGCTGCTTGAAAGGACCTCTCGAGGTCCGCGCGCCGCGGGCCGGGCATTTATTGATGCGCTCCGCTTGAATAACCATTCGGTCAACCTTGAGGATCAACATGAAATCTCATACAAACGGGAGAGGGCCACGCCGTTCGCGTGGCGGTCCCCGCCGCAGGAGCGACGATCGGTCGCCCCGGCACTCCGCGCCTGCCAAGGCGCCGGCGCAGAAATCGTTCTGGCAAAAAGTCGCTGCTTTCTTTTCGCCTGAAGCAACTAAGGAGGTAGCTCGGTCGCCGCGCGCTGCAGCGCCGGTGCGCAACGGCTCACAGGCGAACCATACGGCCCGTCCCGCGCGCAAGCCCGAGTCGGTCGAAGTGACAACGCCACGACTTTATGTCGGGAACCTGAGCTTCGACGCCACCGAGAGCGATCTCTTCGAGCTGTTCAACGGCGTCGGCCAGGTGCAGAACGCGGAGGTTGTCAGCTACAAACACAACCAGCGGTCGAAAGGTTTCGCCTTTGTGCAAATGCAAACGACTGAAGAGGCGCAGCGCGCTGTCAGCGAACTGCATGACAAGGAGTTTCTGGGCCGCAAGCTCGTCGTGAGCGGCGCGAAATCCAGCGATCACCAGACGCGCGACTAACGAGCAATCGATTCGCACAAACCGGGAGATCAGGTGGCCAACGCCGCGGATCTCCCGGTTTTCTTTTTCGCGCAAACACGTGAAGGGCGTCTTTTTTCTCGTCGGTCCCACGGGCACGGGCAAATCCGAGCTCGCGGCCGCGGTGGCTGAGCAGATCAACGCGGAGGTGGTGAGCGCCGACGCTTATCAGCTTTACCGCGGGCTCGGTCTTCTCACGGCTCAGCCGGACGCCGCCACGTTAGAGAAAGCACGCCATCATTTAATCGACGTCGTCGAACCGAGCGAATCGATGAACGCGGAGAAGTTTCGTCGCCTCGCAACGGCGGCGATTACGGAAATCCACGCGCGCGGGCGCCCTGCGATCGTGGTTGGCGGCAGCGGACTTTATGTCCGCGCTCTTGTCGAAGGTCTCTC
>DASYVG010000494.1:0-2447 GCA_035937255.1 Chthoniobacterales bacterium
CGCCGCCGCATTACTGCGCGATTTCGACGCGACCTATCGGGAGCTCTTACGGGTGTAGCCTTGCAACGCGCGCAGTTTCTCCAACGCTCGTCCGCTCTCGAGCTGCGTGCGCGCCATTGTCACGCCCTCAGGAATATTGGCGGCCAATCCTGCGACGACGAAACCGCCAGCCGCGTTGACGAGGGCGAGATCGCGCCGCGGACCTTTGACCTCGCCAGTTAGAATTCCCTCCAGACACGCCGCGTTCGCCGCGGCGTGGTCGCCGCGCAATTCAGCACATGAGCTCTCCGCAATCCCGAACCATCTCGGATCGATGACCCCGGTCGTGATCTTTCCGTTTTCCAGATCCGCGAGTGTCGTCGGCCCGCAGATGGAAATATCGTCCATGCCGCCGCCGGTATCAGTGAGGCCATGGACCACCCAGGCGCGCTCGCGGCCGAGGCGCTTGAGCACCTCGGCAAAAATAGTGGTGAGGCGCGGCGCATACACGCCGAGCAATTGCCGGGGCGGCCGCGCCGCATTCAAGAGCGGACCGATCAGATTAAAAACCGTCCGCTTATTTTCGCCGGCGAGCCGCTTTCGCATGCCCGCGATCGCGCGAAACGCGGGATGATACTGGCGGGCGTAGATGAAGCACAGTCCATGACGTTCCAGGCACTCGCGTAAATCTTCCGGCTCCAGATCAATCGGCACGCCCAGCGCCTCCAGCACGTCCGCGCTGCCACACAGAGACGTGACGCTTCGGTTTCCGTGCTTCACGACTGCCGCGCCGCCCGCGGCGAGGATGAACATAATCGTGGTCGAAACATTGAAGAGATCAAGGCCATCGCCGCCCGTTCCGCAGACGTCGATCATCGGACCGGGCAGCTGTTTAGGATCCAGCGATGGATCGACGGCGCGCTCAATTAAGTGCTGCACGAAAGCCGTGATCTCATCAGCGGTCTCGCCTTTCGCGTGCAAGGCGGTGAGAAAGTCGGCTTTCGTGAGGTCATCAACCTGGTCCGAAAGCAAAACGGTTACCGCATAACCGACATCCGATGGTTTCAGGTCGATCCCGGCCTGGATTTTTTCGGTGAGAGCTTTCATCGTGGCGATCGCAACCGGTGCGCGGCTCGGATCACGCCAACGCAGTCGCGCTCACCGTGCGCAACCATTCGCGATAAATCTGCGGCGAGATTTCGGATGGTTTGATTTCACTGCGTCCACCCCAAAAAACGTTCGTGTAGGAAACAGGTATGCCACAGGCGGACAGGTGCTCGTCGATGGCAAGCTTATGTTCCAAAAGCAGCTGCTTGTCGGTGCCGTGCGCCACGGCCATGATATTAACGTTTCGGAATTCCGGCCCAGCTTCGCGCCAGTAACAATGGGTCAGGATGTGATGCCGTCCCACTTCTCCTCCGGCTTCCACTTCTCGGCCGGGCGGCACCGCCCAGTGGAAAAGGGCATTGAAGCGCGTGACGCGGACGCCGCCCACCGAAGGCTTCACGTGCTCGAGAAAGGTTGAGAATCGCCCGATCACTCCGCGTGCGTTCAGCCGCTCCGCGATCGCGTAAAACTCTTCGGGTGCGATGCCCGCTTCGGCCGCGCGGGGCAGCCATGGAGAGGGGGCGATCTCGTCGGCGCGGAATTCGCGCTTTAGCGCCAGCAAAACTTTCCACTCGAGCTCGCTTAACTCCACCACTCGGGTCGCGTTCATCTGCGCGGGATGGGCGGCTTTGCTGCCGGGCTCAACCGATCTCCGCCTGACGTGACCGACACCGAGGGTGAAAATACCGTTTGCTGGCATTAAACGAAAACGCTCCGCTCCCACGATCTCGGCTAAACTGCGGGCGTGAGCTTCCATTGAAAATCCATACGGAACTTTCAGCGTCGTCCACAACTTGTAATCTGATCCGGCTGTCGCCGTTTCCGTGGAACGCAAAACGACGTGGCCGGAAAAAGGATCACGTTGGAACATCCAATCGAACGCCGCGTCGATATTTTCCGGTGGCACTTTCCAGGCGACAAGCGCTCCGTCAGCCAGGTTTGTAGCCAAGAGAGTCTGTCGAATCCGCCGCACGGTGCCGGCTTCCAACATCGCCGCCAGCCGCGCCGTCACGTCTGCAATGGGGACGCCCGATTGTCGCGCGATTTCGAGGAAAGGTTCCCGCACAAACCCCTCGATCTTATCCTCGGAGATGGCGAGAATCTTCTCGTTCACGGGATCGTTGTGTTCGACCGGAAGCATGTGTTCGCTAATAAGCGTGTGCCGGTCGACCTTGTCCAACGCCGTCGCGAGAGTCGGCGATTGAGGCGCCGCGTAACTCCGGGCGCCCGCGGCGACTGGAGATAGCGAATGAAATGCGAGAGCTCTTCCGCGCAGCGTAGCGACGGCAGCTCGCAACCTTCAGAAATGTTAAAGGCGCTGTTTTTCGATGCGGCGGGGACACTTTTGTATCTGACCAAGA
>DASYVG010000495.1:0-2456 GCA_035937255.1 Chthoniobacterales bacterium
AGCGGCTCGAGCATGGCGCTTTTTCGACCGGGCGGCAGAGCTGCTGCCGCGCGAAGATCGCCGCTCCATGATCGCCGCGGAAATCATGCGCTCGGTTTACTCCGCGTTGCTGCGCCGCATGGAAGCCGATCGATTTCGTGTTTTCCAGCGGGACTATACACTGACCAAATTGGAGAAGATCCGGCGCGTCACGGCGGAGTTGCTGAAGTTCAAATGAATTTCGCGCCGAGGCGTCCGTCTTACTTTCTCCTTCGAATCGATTACATATCCTTATGAAAAAGAATTGTTTACCTGTCTCGGCGTTGGTGCTTGGCGCCTTCGCTTTGAGTTCCTGTGATACGCCGGTCGGCCAGGGTGCCGGAATCGGCGCTGCCACCGGCGCGATTATCGGCGGTGCCGCCACTGGTCACGTCCGCGGTGCCGCGGTGGGCGCGGCGATTGGCGCCGGCACTGGTGCGTTAATCGGCGCGGCGGTGGAAGCGGACGAACGGGGATATTACGGCGGCCGCTCGATGGGCGATCTTCCGTATGCCCGGCCCAGCGGAAGCCCGGGAATCGTCATCAGTCCTTACCCGCCGCACAATCTAATCGACGTTCGCGGGATTCCAAGCGGAGCGGCCGTTCGCGATACCTCGACGGGCGGATATTTCCGCAAACCGTAACGAAAGAAAAGTCACCAAACGGGTTGATCTCTCGCGGGATCAACCCGTTTTCTTTTGCAGGACGTCGACGAGCCGTTGCGCTTCATCTGTCATCTTGACCAGCTCCGGCCAGTTGCGGTGGTAACCTTCTCCGGGCAATTTCCGGGTCGCGTCGAAACCCATATGCGAGCCGACGTTTTGCGCCGTCGGCGCATGATCGAGCGAGTCGCTTGGGTTGCGAATTATCGTGCTATCGCGCTCCGGATCCGTATTCGCACAGAGCCGGAACAGAACCTCGCTGGTATTGTGCACATCGCAGTCTTCGTCCAGCACGACGATGTATTTACTGAACATCATCTGTCCCATGCCCCAAAGCCCGTGCATGACTTTGAAAGCCTGATACGGGAACTGCTTCCGGATGCTGACGAACACAAGATTGTGAAAAACTCCTTCGGCGGGTAGCGCCATGTCCACCATCTCCGGAAAGTTCATTTTGAAGACCGGCAGAAACATGCGCACGCTCGCGTCGCCCAGATAGTAGTCTTCCATCGGAGGCACGCCCACGATCGTGCTCGGATAAACCGCATCGCGACGCGAAGTGATCGCAGTGAGGTGAAAGACGGGGTAATCTTCAACCGCCGTGTAGAATCCGGTATGATCTCCGAACGGCCCCTCCGGCCGCGTCTCGCCGGGTTGCACATACCCTTCCAGGACAAAATCGACGTCCGCCGGAACCTCGAGATCGATCGTCTTGCAGCGAACGAGTTCGACTGATTTGCGTCGCAGGAACCCTGCGAAAAGGATCTCGTCCAACCCGTCGGGGAGCGGCGCAGTGGCGGCAAATGTGTAGGCGGGATCACCGCCGAGGCAGACTGCAACCGGCATGCGCTCGCCGCGTTCGTAATAACGCTTCCCATGCCGCGCACCAACCTTATGAATCTGCCAATGCATGCCGGTGGTGCGTTCGTCGTAAATCTGCATGCGGTACATGCCGAGGTTACGGGCTCCCGTGTCGGGGTCGCGGGTATGCACGTTCGGCAAGGTAATGAAGCGGCCGCCATCGCGCGGCCAGCACTTCAGAATGGGGAGGTCCGTCAGTGACAACTCCGCGCCCGCGTCGTCAAAGCGGTGCACTACTTCCTGACACGCTCCCTCCCGGGCGTGTTTGGGCCTGGCGTGCAGTAGATGGAGGCCTTGTTTGAGCAAACTCCATCCCTCGCGCAGATCAGTCGGAGGCTTCGCTTTGAGGATGAGTTGAATCTCCTGCGCGATGTCCTCCACGCTCGCCACGTTCAGTGCGAGAGCCATCCGCCGGCGCGATCCCATCGTGTTGATCGCGACCGGGAACGGAGAGATTTTCCCTTCGATACTTGGTTGCTCGAAAAGGAGTGCCTTTCCGCCGGCGGGAGACTTCATCTCCCGGTCGGCCCACTCTGTGATCAGCAGATCGGTATCGACTTGGGCCGGCACGCGCGTGAGCTCCCCGGCGCGTTCCAACGCACCGATGAAGTCACGAAAAGAGGCGTAAGCCATTTCTTCCGCGCAACCTCATGCGAAGAGCAGCCTGAAGTCGAGCGCGGTCTTTCAGTAGCGAGGCGACGAAAGGAACTGATACCCGATTACCCGGCCGCCTTGGAACGAAACCGTCTTATACGGGTAGCTTTGCCGAGATTCAAAGCCCGAGTAGTAAAACGGATCGTAGAAAGGGTCGTAATAACCGAAGCCACGATAGAAACTGTGTCCATGGTGACGGAAATAACCGCCTCCGCCATAGCCGCCGTAGCCCAGTCCGTAGCCGTAACCCCCGTAGCCGCC
>DASYVG010000496.1:0-3414 GCA_035937255.1 Chthoniobacterales bacterium
ATCAGCCGAACGGAACGCGCATCGCGTTTTGGGCCGAGACGCGCGCGCAAGTAGATCGCGTTGCTGAAGTCGTGCGTGCCGCTGGCGGCCTCCATCTCGAAGGCCCGGAGCTCTACGTGGACTACACGCCGGGCTATTACGCCTTCTTCTTCGAGGACCCGAGCGGGAATAAGCTCGAGGTCTGCTGCCGCGCGAGCGGAATCGTTACGGAATAGCCCGCCTTCGGCGAGACGTTGCAGGTGAATCGCACGACCGCTGCACCCAGGATTCTCCAGCAACATCGTGTCCGCTATCTCAAGCTGATCGCCGTTTTCAAGATCCTGAAAGGCGTTCTGCTGCTCTCGCTCGGATTTTCGCTTCTCTTCCTCAACGCCCGCACGCGCTGGCTGGATGCGATCTCGGATTGGGCGGGGGACGAAATCCCGCTCGAACACAGCCGCGTGGTCGTTTACCTGCTTAATAAATTACAGGTCGTGCTGGCGGGCGGTCACTTGCTGGCGCCGGGGCTGCTCGCGCTCTTCTATTCCGCCGTCCTTTTCACGGAAGGGATCGGCGTTTACCTACAAAAACGCTGGGCCGAAATGCTGATGGTGTTCGCGACGGCCGCGCTCATTCCGATCGAAGTGCGACACATCTGGCATCGGCCG
The DNA here is from genome assembly GCA_035937255.1 of Chthoniobacterales bacterium. Lineage (GTDB taxonomy): Bacteria > Verrucomicrobiota > Verrucomicrobiia > Chthoniobacterales > UBA10450 > JACCXL01. The sequence goes on from DASYVG010000496.1 coordinate 648, forward strand.
ACCCTTGGCGCCTTCCTGATTTTCCTAGTGAACTGTTTCATCGTCTGGTTCCTCTACCGCGTCTTGAGGCGCGATCGGCATCCCGAGGCAGAACGGGTCGAACCGGAACCCGTCAGGATGAATTAGTTGCCGAGACCCACCGGTCGAATGCCGAGCTCATTCAAAGCGCGCTTCGTCTCCTCCATCGGCAGTCCGACTACGTTTGTAAACGAGCCGCCGACCCGTTCGATGATCTCGCCACCATCGTCCTGCGCCGCGTAAGCGCCGGCTTTGTCCAAGGGGTCGATCTTCCGGAAATAAGCGTTGATCGTTTCGGCGTCGAGCGAGCGGAACCGGACTTCCGACAGGACCGTGAAACTCCGCAGAATCTGTCTCCCCCGCGCAATGCAAACGGCGCTGCAGACGTGGTGCGCGCGCCCGCTGAGACCGCGCAACATTTTTCGCGCGGCCTCCATGTTCCGGGGTTTTCCGATCACTTCGCCCTGAAGCGCGACGAGTGTGTCAGCCGCGACCACGACCCTGCGCGGCATTTCTCGAACGACCGCGAGCGCTTTGCGAGTTGCATTCAGCAACGTGACTTCGCGAATTGTGAGATGAGCATTCTCCGCTTCTTCGATCGCGGGCGAGATGACATCGAAAACATAACCGGCGGCTGTAAGAAGCTCGCGCCGGCGCGACGAACCGGAGGCGAGAATGAAACGCGGCGGAGCGCGCAACGAATTCTATGGCTGCGCGGAAGACTCCGGCTTTGTCGTCGACCGAGTACTGTCCTGTGCCGGGCTTTTTCCGCCCAGCATTTTGCCGATATCAGGCATTTTCATCTCCTCGTATCCTGGCGGAACGGAGAACTGAGTCTCGGGAAGAGCATCCTGTTTCACCGCGGACACCGTGCTGGTGATGTTTTGGCCGTTCATTGAGATGTTCGTGCGGATCGGCAACCCGGGGAAATCACGATAGTCCGGCATGGAATTGACAGCGCCGCTCCACGCGGCCGGTGTCATCGCCTGCAACTGCTTCACAATCCCGGCGGAGTCCGGGTAACTCAGAGCGATCCAATAGCTCGCTTTGAATTGCGGAGTCTGGCAGGTGTACTCCTCCGCCTCATAACCGTTGATAGTTTGCTTCTTGCCGGTCGGGACGAGTTTCGGTTTCTCCGCCGACTTCTTATCGCCGCCGAAGCGGGTCGCCATTTCTGCGACCGCTTTCGCTTTCTCGCCCGAGATCCGCAAATACTTCTTCTTGTCGTTCATCAGGTTCAGCATATCGCCCGTTTTGCTATCAATGATCGTCGTCACCTGCGGGCTGGATTCGATGCGCGCTTTATCGCCTTTGATCTTGATCGTCATCTCAGCAAGCGGCCCCGCCCCCTCGACTTTTTGGACGATGGTCAAATCCCCGCGCGCCGTGCACGTGGAAACAATGCAGAGCAGAAGCCAGCCCGGACGTTTCATGTCCCCTAGGTAGCGATTGGTCGCGCAGTTGGCAAGCACGCGTCGAGGGAGTCCGATACCGTCTTCAAAAAATCGCTTGGCAGTGCTCCGGCTGCGCGCCAGCTTAGCGGCGCGCGGGTGTAGCTTAATGGTAAAGCTGTAGCCTTCCAAGCTACTGACGAGGGTTCGATTCCCTTCACCCGCTTTTGTCGTTCCCACGCGCGTTGCGTAATCGAAACATGGCCGGGAGAAGAATATGTCCACGCGGGAAGTTAAATCCGTTGCCGCCGCCACCACGGTTGTCTACGTTCCCGTGCGACCTCCGATTTGGCGGCATTGCACTATGGTAATTAAATACGCAAAGCACTACCATGGCTGCCGTTTATGAGAAGATGGTGTGTTTTCTGCCTCGCGCTGCTTTTGATCCAGACGCTGCCCGCGCAGACAGAGCCTGATCAGCCCGTGGATTCCACACCTGGCATCGAGACCTCGGGCGAACCAATCGTGCAGATCAATCCCTCGGATGGAACGCCCATCGCCGCGACCGAAAATACAAACGGCGAATTTACCTTGGGACGCCGGCTCGCGCTCTCGGGCTCTGTCGTGGCCGGCTACAATGATAACGTTATCTTAACCTTGGCAGACTCTGCCTCGTTGTACGGGAGCACCAACGCGGCCTTGGACTACTCGTTTGGAACCCCACGCACACACATTAGCCTGCTCACCGGCGGAGGTATCACGTATTACTTTGATCATCCTGGTGGCAGAGATTACGACCACCATGCATACGTCCGCTTTGCTCTCAACTACCGGGCTACTCCGCGTCTTACGCTCGATTTCACGAGTTCTTCGTCTTATCAATCGCAACCGGATCTGAGCACGGCGCTGAGCGCCACTAACCGTCAGGGGAATTACTTCCGGTCGACGGACCGAATAACGCTCGATTATAAATGGACGCCGCGGATTTCTACCGTCAGCAGCTATGCGCTCGGCATCCTGCAATATGAAAGCTCCGCGGCATCGTTCGCAAATAGGCAGGAGCACACGTTTGGTGAGAGTCTCCGTTTCCTCTGGTTTCCCAGCACAACCGCGGTAGGCGAATATCGTTTCAGTCTGCAGAGCTACGAACAAAGCGGCCGCGACTCGACCAGTCAGTCTGTTCTTGGAGGCGTCGACCAAACCTTCACCCAGTACTTCGGCGGATCACTTCGCGCCGGTGTCAAATTTCGATCGAGCGATCGCGGAGATCGAACTTCTCCTGACGTCGAGAGCACACTCCACTACAAGTTTGCAGAACGAGGGGCTGTGATTTGGACAAACAGTTACTCGATTGAAGA
>DASYVG010000497.1:0-1775 GCA_035937255.1 Chthoniobacterales bacterium
CGCGATGTCTGGAGGAGAAAGTCGTCAGCACGCCGGAGGACGCTGATTTCGGGATGATGATGGGAACAGGCTTTGCGCCTTTCCGGGGCGGGCCGCTGCGATTCGCCGACCATTTCGGCTTGAAAAAGCTGGTCGCGGAGATGGACGGAATCCATTCGCGTGCGGGCGCTAAATTCGCGCCTTGCAGTCTGCTTCGAGCGCACGCTCAGAACGGGACCACGTTTTACGAGAACGAACGGTAGGGCGAGACTCCGTCGAGCCTGGGTGCAGATTCGCGTGACGCGAAGGCGACCACAACGAGCATACCACCATACGCCATGAAATCCTCACTCGAAGCGCCTGAGAAACAGATTCAAGCCGAGACGACTGCGAAGCCGGAAAAAACAGCCGCCCCCGTCATCGACACCTCGAAAATGTCGGCCGGCAAGGCCGCGGCGCTCGATTTGGCGGAAAGCTCGCGCGATCCGCTCGATGAACGGGGCAGCTTCGCGAGTAATCTTTTTATCGGCCGTTTCGACTTCGATCGGATTTTTCCCTTCCCGGAGCAAAGCGCGGAAGATCGCGCGGCGGGCGAGCCGTTTCTGGCCGAGCTGAAGGCCTACTTGGAAGCGAATGTCGATCCCGATGAAATCGACCGGACTGGTGAGATTCCGCAAAAGAACATCGACGATCTCTTCGCGATGGGCGCATTCGCCATCAAGATCCCAAAGCAGTACGGCGGCCTCGGTTTGTCGCAGGTTAACTATGGCCGCGCGGCCATGTTGCTCGGCAGTTGGGATGCGAACCTGACCGCCCTGGTCTCGGCGCATCAGTCAATCGGAGTGCCGCAGCCGCTGCTCCTTTTCGGAACCGACGAGCAGAAGGCGAAATATCTTCCGCGCGTCGCGCGCCACGAGATCTCGGCGTTCGCGCTGACCGAAGCACATGCCGGTTCGGATCCGGCGACGATGAGCCTGCGCGCTGATCCAACGCCCGACGGCTCCGCCTTCATTCTGAATGGTGAGAAACTGTGGTGCACCAACGGGCTCAAGGCCGGCGTTCTGGTCGTGATGGCGAAGACGCTGCCGAAGATCGTGAACGGCAAGGAGCGCAAGCAGATCACCGCGTTCGTCGTCGATGTCGATACGCCCGGGCTCGACATGCCGCATCGCTGCCACTTCATGGGTTTGCGCGCGCTCTACAATGGCGTCGTCACTTTCAAAGATGTGCGGGTGCCACGCGAAAATATCATCGCCGGTGAGGGCAAAGGCTTGAAAGTTGCCCTAACGACTCTGAACACCGGGCGTCTCACGATTCCAGCGGCGTGCGTCGGACTGTGCAAGCGTCTCCTCGCCATCTCGCGCAAGTGGGCGGGCGAGCGAGTGCAATGGGGCGTGCCGATCGGGCAGCATTACGCCATCGCGGGCAAGATCGCGGAAATGGCGGGGAACACTTTTGCCATGGAAGCGATCACGTTTCTCACTTCCGCACTAGTGGACAAAAAAGCGGGCGACCTGCGCATCGAAACGGCGATGTGTAAGATGTGGGCGACGGAGATGACTTGGAAAATCGCGGATGACGCGATGCAGGTGCGCGGAGGACGTGGATACGAAACGGCCGAATCGCTCGCCGCTCGCGGGGATGAACCAATCGCGGTCGAACGGTTCCTGCGCGATTGCCGCATCAACACGATCTTTGAAGGCTCGAGCGAGATCATGCGGCTCTTCATTGCGCGCGAAGCCCTCGATCCACATTTGAAGGTGGGCGGCGCGATCTTTAACACGCAGTTGCCCTTC
>DASYVG010000498.1:0-1971 GCA_035937255.1 Chthoniobacterales bacterium
GCTGGTCCGGATACCTGCGCAGGACGCGCCGTGCTTCGATAAACGTCGGGATGTAATTAGCGATGGCGAACGCGAGCACGGTGCCTGCGATTACGCCCGTGATGCCGTAACGTTTCACGAGGTAAACGGAGAGAAGAAGGTTCAGGAATGCAGTGACGGTCCCGTAAATCGTCATGCCTTTCAAATGACCGGTTGCGTTCAGGAGGCAACTGGCAACGTAAAGGTGCGATAACATCAAATTCCAAACTGCCATCCAGATGATCGCGGAAAATGGTGGGACGGCCGCTTCCCCGGCCCAAAACCGAATGATGGCGCGGCCGAAGATAGTCAGCACGACGACAATGACAGTCGTGACGACGAAGCTGAGTTTAAAGCTGAGCCGAAAAGTTGTGCGGATCCAGGAGTAATCTTTGCGAGCGAATGCTTCGGTGTAGGCGGGCCAGAGCGATGGATAGACGAGGGTTTGCAGAAGAGTGGCATTCGAAAAAAGTGCGAACGTGATGCTGTAGGGCGTAACCTGCGCGGCGCCGAGGTAATGCGCGATGACGAGGTTATCGGTCTCGGAATTGACCATCCATGCCGCGCCGATCACGAGGAACTTCCAGCCGACCGAGAATAAATCGCGGATCGCCGCTGGCTCGAGCGACGCGTGGTGCGGACGAAGCCACGGTTTGCGAAAACCGAAGAGCCAGACGGCGCAGGCCACGTTGACGAGCAGACCCAGGCCAGAGCAACCCAGGACTAGCCACGGCAGATTGCCGCGGAACCAGACGACAGAAAGGATCGCGACTAAATTGAGGAGAGTGCCGCCAATGGACCAAAGATTCGCGACGGCGCTCTCGCCGTGGGTGGTAAGAACTTTATTGGTGATGAGGAGCGGAAAATTGAGCGCGAAGATGGCAAACGCGATCAGCAAAGCTGGAGTGATCTCGGCACGGGCGAGTTCGGGTCGGGCGCTTGGGAAAAGAGCGCCCGCCAGATAGGGCGCAGCGGAGACTCCAACGAACAGCAGCAGCAGGGCGATCAGACTGAGCGTTGCAAAGGCCGATGACACATAACGCCGCGCGATCTCCCGCTCATCTTCACCGTAGGCTTTGCCGAGAGCGTTCGTTAGGCTATTCGCCAAGCCGAAATCCGTGAAGCTAAGGAAGGCGAGAAATGTGCTGATCGTAACCCAGACGCCGTAGCGTTCGCTGCCCAAATATCCCACCGTCAGCGGAACAGAAATTATCCCGACCAACAGAGCGAGAGCGCGTGCGGCGATCGCCGAAGCGGCCCCCCGCACGACTCCCTGGGATCGGCGGGAACGATGATCCTCGGCCAGATGACCGCCTGGTGTCGTGTATCCTTTACTCATAGAGGAGCTGTCACGCGAGAGCGCGCCTCTGGGGAGCGCACGCGAGTCGCGTGCTGGCGATGGCGACCTCGCCAGCGCGAACTTTCCTTCCCAGGAGCGCGGTCCCGCCCGCCCCGTGCCAAGTTGGTTTCGGCGAGTCGCCGAAACCCGCACGCGAGTCGCGTGCGCTCCCCAGAATGCCGCTCGGGCTGCTTTCCATTCAAGTGATCCAGGGTACTAGCGCGCTCTGAGCCGAGCATCGCAGTTTTTCGAATAAGCGTGGCACTATGAGAAAATCGATTGCCACGGCTCCGCCGGTTCCGGCGACGCGTGTGCTTGCGCTTTGTGGCGCGGGTTCTAGTTTGGCGCGGTGAAAAAGATCGAAGCGATCGTTAAGCCCTTCAAGACAGAGGCGGTTAAGGAAGCGCTCGCGGAGGTCGGCGTCGAAGGAATGACGTTGAGCGAGGTGAAAGGATTCGGCCGCCAACAGGGGCACAGCGAGATCTATCGTGGCACCGAATACACGGTTGAGTTTCTGCCGAAGGTGAAATTCGAGATCGTGTTGCCGGACGAGCGGGTGCAGCGGGCGGTGGAGGCAATCATGCGGGCCGCCAAAACAGGGAAGATCGGGGACG
>DASYVG010000499.1:0-7906 GCA_035937255.1 Chthoniobacterales bacterium
GGCACGATCATGAGCAGGACGGCGAGCGGAAGTCCGATCCAGTCAAGCCGTAAGGACGCAGCATCGCGGACCCAAAGTTTTCGGAGCGGCTGGCGACGAAGACCAAGTTGAAAAAAAACGAGCAACGGAACGCCAAGGAGCAGGTAAGCGTTCGCAACGAGGTGGAAGGCCCAACCGAGCGCCATCCACAGCGCGACAAAGAGCAGCACCTCGAGATATTTTCGTACGGCAGACATCAGCATGGCGAGCTTCTCGCGATTCGCATTTTTCTTCCTACGAATATTAGTGGCCGTCGCTCCCGGTTTATTAGATCGAATCGCGAAGTTCCATCTTTTGCGGTTGCGCGGGCGGCGTCGCGCCGGAGTTTGCAAATTCATGGGTATTCCAATCCAAAACCTGCATATCGGGATGCAAGTGCGTCATCCGCGCTACGGCGTCGGGACGATCAAGTCGCTCACTGAGCACACCGCCGACATCACGTTTGATGACGCGCCGCGGACGGTCGATCCGGCGGCGAGCGATCTGACCGTCGCGGAGCCGACCGCCAGCCTAACGGAATTGCAGGTGCCGCTTTCCGCGCTGATTCGCGAGACGGCGCAGACGATAGTCGAGGCGCTCGGCCTGGAGAAACCGGATCAGTTGGTGGAAGGATTGGCGGCTCGGTGGCAGCAAGGCGCGCTCGTTCTGCGGCCCGCCGACGCGTCGCTGCAAGCGAAAGAAGTGCCGCTGGAGACTTTCTTTCACAAGATCGTGATGATCCGCAACAACCTGCGCGTTCTCGAGCAAAAGGTGAACGCGAACGAGAAGCTAAGTGACGCCGACAAGTTCGACCTTCATCAGTACATCACCCGGTGTTACGGGTCGCTCACGACTTTCAATGTTTTGTTCCGGGAGAAGGAAGATCAGTTCTCGACCAGCGGGTAGCGGTGACTTGTTATCCCGAGCGAAGTCGAGGGATCCCGTCGAGTTACCTTGGATCCCCAGTGGTTGCGGAGGCGGGATTGAAGCAGCGGTCCCGCGCTGCGGATTTATGAGCGGCCAAGCTGGTAAAAACCCATGGGCGCCGATGGGGTGGTTGCGGGGGCGGGATTTGAACCCGCGGCCTTCAGGTTATGAGCCTGACGAGCTACCAGGCTGCTCCACCCCGCGTCTTGTGGGGTCATTATGAAGTGCGTAAAATGGAAAAGCAACTGAATTTCCGCTCCGTACGATGCAAAAACGTTATCGGCGTCCACCAGCTTTTTCGTTATTGCTCCTGCTGCCCCTGCACAAACTCTCGAACCGCCAACTGCTTTTCTACTAGAGCGCAAAGCAATTATGACGAACAACGGCCTCACCGGACTACCTCCCGGAGCGCGCGTTCCATTGTCGCTCGCCACGACAGTTCCGTCACGGTCAAAGCGGCAACTGAGCGACTCGATGTAGCGGCGGATCAAATCGGATCCGCAAAGCGCGCAGGCTTGGCGCAGCGGGGACCTCGTGGTTGAGTGATTCGTTTCTACAGCCCGAACCCTTCGCTGCAATTGCCGATCTTCGAACTCGCCTTTCCGACAAATCGCCCCGCATGAGCCGAACGCCGAACGCCGAGAAGGAGCGAACGCTCGAATCTGGCGGCGGCACAGCCGCCTCCGTCGCATTTCGAACACAGGGCGGCGACGCACGCCTCGCGGCAACTGGACGTGAATCGGTATGCGCGTCTAGCCGAACGCCCGCCGGATCAATCGGTAGGAAGACTGTTCGCTTGGGGTTAGGTTTTTATTATTGAAAACCCTGACCGCCAACGCCGATCTCCAGGGAGACCGATTCCTGCGCGCTTTGATCACCGTTGGTAGCGCATTTTGCCTTGGCATCGTGCCGCTTGCCCATGCGGCTCAGGCGCTTCCCGGCCCAAATCCCGGTCAGCTCCCTCGTGAGGCGAAACCAATCTCCGACGTCGTGGTGCCGATACCCAGCGAGATATTCGGCTCACTCGACAAGTTCACCAATTCGAACTGGCGAGCGGTCCAGCTTTCAGCCCTCGCACACTCGAAGCCGCACGGCGATCAGACGCAGATCGCGCTGCTGCTTGGCGTAGTGATTGCCGAAGGATTCATCGCCGTCGAAGCAAAAGATGCGGCCGAAGTGAAGGAGATCGGCAGTGCTGTGCTGACGCTCGCCCGGGCGCTCGGTGTCGAACCGACGGTGATGAGGCGCAGCAGAAGCATCGTGGAATATGCCGAAAAGAACGATTGGGCTGCGGTCCGAAAGGAATGGGATGGTGTCCTTCCCGACGTTCAGCAGGGCATGAAGGAACTAAAGAGCGAACAGCTTTCGCAGCTCGTAAGCGTGGGCGGTTGGTTGCGCGGGACCGATGCGCTGACCGCGCTCATCTTGCAAAGGTATTCCGTCGAGGGTGCCCAACTGCTGAGGCAACCTGCCTTGCTCGATTACTTCGAAAAACAACTTAGTGAAATGGACAGCAACGTCAGCGTCTCGAAAATGGAGGAGGGCGTTAGGGAGATGCGAGTCCTTGTTGCATGCTCAGACCGGCCGATTTCGGAGAAAGCCGTAAGAGAGCTCGCCGTCCTTTGCGACGAGCTACTCGGAACAGTCGACGCCAAGGCTGCAAGCCGGTAGAATCGAACGTGCTAGGGCCGGATGGCTACCTTCAAAACACCGTCGCGATGTTCACCAAACAGTTCGTAAGCCTCGACGATGTTATCGAGCGAAAACCTGTGCGTGATCAATGGCATCGGATCGAAACGCCCGGATTTCACCATACTCATCAGGCGGTGCATCCGCTCCTTGCCGCCAGGGCACAGTGTCGTCACAATCTTGTAGTCTCCTAGTCCGGCCGCAAACGCGTCATACGGCATTTGTAGTTTTCCCGAGTAGACGCCGAGACTGCTGAGCGTGCCGCCCGGGCGCAAACAACGCAGCGCCTTTTCAAATGTTTCCTGGGTTCCGAGCGCTTCGATCGAAACGTCCGCGCCGCCGTTCGTTAGGCGTTTCACTTCTGCCACCACATCGCATTGCTTAGGATCAATCGCGACATCCGCGCCCATTCTGCGCGCCATCGCCATCCGTGCTGGGTCGCTTTCCACTCCGATGACAAAGGCGGCGCCCATCAATCTCGCGCCCGCAGTCGCGCAGAGGCCGATAGGTCCTTGCGCGAACACCACTACAGAATCGCCGATCCTCACCCGGCCTGACTCCGCGCCACTGAAACCGGTCGACGCGATGTCCGCCAAAAGGATGACTTGTTCGTCGGTCAGCTCATCGGGAATCTTCGCAAGATTGGCCTGAGCATTTGGGACAAGGAGATATTCGGCCTGCGCCCCATTGATCGTGTTACCGAAGCGCCAGCCTCCGACCGCCTCGTAACCATGATCATGGCCGCATTGCGAGAGCTGTCCGGACAAGCAGCCGCGGCACTGTCCGCATGGCGTAATCGCGCCCACCAAGACGCGGTCGCCAACATTGTATCCACTCACTCCGACGCCCAGTTCTTCGATCACACCGACTGGTTCATGTCCAATCACGAGCCCGGATCGGATCGGATATTCTCCTCGGAGAATGTGCAGGTCCGTCCCGCAGATAGTCGTCAGCGTGATTCGAATCACCGCTTCATTCGCGCCGGCGTGCGGCCGCGGGACATCTTCAAGCCGGATGTCGTTAGCAGAGTGAAAGACAGTCGCTTTCATGTTTATGGTCCGACTGGAGATGATTCGGCGGCGCAAGCGAGGGCGCCACCGTTGCTAGGGCCGGTTGCCTACCTGCAAAACGCTATCGCGGAGCTGCCAGCCGCCGCATATGTCTTGAGGAGTCGTGCCCGGGCCAATTGCAGCCGGCGGGTCATCACTTCACTCATCCGCTTGAGGAGCTCGTATCCGAGGGTGTGATCTTTCTCGCAGTACTCACGCAGGATCGTGCCGTAAAAAAAGATCGCAGTTGTCGGCTTGGTCGCGCGAGCGGTGAAGTGCCAAGTATACGGCGGGAAAAGCCACGACCAGCCCAGCAGGTCGCCATCGCCCACCGTGTCGATCACAATCTGTTCGTCACCGCCGCTCGCAGACTCGAGAACGACTTCGCCGCGCTCGATCAGATAAAAACGGTTGGCCGTTTCGCCCTCGCGAAAAAGGGTCTGATCGCGCTCGAAATGGACGCGCACCGAACAATCGGCGAGCAATCGAACGTGATGCTCGTTCAGGCCGAGCAGAAACGGGTGCGCGGCGACATCTGCGTCTAAATCATCGCGAGTTTCCAAGGCCGTGATCATTCGCGGAATTTGCTCGCAGCACGTCGGACGGGGGCACTGTGGGCTAGTTGTTTACGCTCCTTCGCCGAAGCGCTATTAGGTAGCGTCGTATCCCGCTTTGGAACTAACCGACTCACACCGGCGGTGGGTTTACGTTTTTGTTTTGGCATATTTGAACATCGACTTTGGTGAGCGCTAGACTTCCTGAACGGAAGGCCGAGCGATGCCAAAGAATCATCCACGGCGATCTCAGCAACGTTCGCAGCCCGCGGAACTCCGCATGTCCTCAAGAGTTTGGTCGTGTCGTCCACCGAGAGGCCGTATTTGAGCAAGACAGAGTGGATGGCATGTGCGACTGCGGCGTCTCGCATCATGCGGCGGAATCGGATGAGGTGCATGCGCGGTTAGCCTTGCGGGATAGCGTCGTCACGCGCTATGAATTCCTCGGTGCTTTGGCTTTGGAGGTGAGTGATCTGACTGTCCAATAAGGCGATGCCGGCGCCTGATACCGCAATGTTTCCGGACGGGTCTACAAGCCATGTTTTGAGCGCATCTTCGTTCGTAAAGATGGGGTCAATCATAGCCGATGCTCCAGTATTTGGGTGCAGAGGGAAGGGGCCGCACCCGCGCGGTCGATTGACGCTGCGATTGGTAAATTGTCACTACAGCCGCAAATGCGGATTACCTAATGGTATCCTCACAATGGGCGGATCAGCGTCGCCGGCATCTTTCGATCTTTTGAACTCTTTTCACACTGACTCGCCTCTTGCCGTTCATCTCGGAAAAAGAAGACGGCGGCGTTTGAGCTTTCGATGTAAGGCGGTCTTGTTTCTCGAATGCTGAACCGGAAGACCTCGATGCAGCTATTCTGCGAGGAGCCGTTTCGGATCTTCTTTCCTGTCGGGATGCTACTGGCCATTGCCGGTGTGTCGCTGTGGATTTTTTATTACGGCGATATCCTGGCGAGTTACCCGGGCACATCGCATGCGCGGCTGATGATCGAAGGCTTCATGGCCTCGTTCATCATCGGCTTTCTCGGGACCGCCGGTCCACGAATCACGTCAACGCGTCATTTCTCCAAACTTGAATTGCTCGCACTGCTCAGCCTCGATCTGTTTGCAGCAGGCTTACACTTCGGCGGCTCGCATCGAGCTGGCGACGCGCTTTTCTCTCTTTGCCTAATGATCTTTCTCTTCGTCATCGGAAAGCGCTTTATCCGACGAGAGGATTCGCCGCCACCGAACTTCGCCTTGGTTGCTCTCGGCCTCCTGAACGGAATCATTGGCGCGATGCTGGTCGCGCTATTTGAGGACGAGGTCTACTCGGCGGCTTACCGCGGGGGGGCGTTGCTTCTTGAACAAGGCTTCCTGCTGCTTCCGATTTTGGGCGTTGCGCCATTTTTGCTGCCACGCCTTCTCGGGATTGCGCGAACTGACGACCTGCCGGAATCGCGCACGCTTCCGCGAGGATGGATGTCCCGAGCTGCTTTCGCCGCAGCGATTGGCCTAACGATTGATGGAACCTTCGTAATCGAGACGTTCGGCTCAATCACCCTCGCGGCATGGCTGAGAGTGGCCGCCATTGCTCTTTATCTCTCGACAAGAATACCGCGGCGCGGTCGCAGCTTTCTCGGTGATTGCCTGCGCCTTGGTGTTGTTGCGGTCGTGCTCGGCATTGTCGCGGAAGCGGTGTGGCCCCAATATCGTGTCGGCGCTGTCCACATCGTATTCATCACCGGATTTAGCTTCGTCGTGCTGACCGTCGCGACCCGCGTCGTATTCGGACACAGCGGCAATGCGCACTTATTCGGCAAACAGCTTCCCTTCTTCATCGGCGTATTGGTCCTGCTTATGTTTGCGATGCTCTCCCGCTACGTGGCAGACCTTGCGCCAAAGGCGCGCGGCGTTCATCTGGTTGCGGCGGCAAGCTTCTGGATTGTCGCAGCGTTAATCTGGACGGGGAAGGTGCTTCCGAAAGTCAGGTTTTCCGAGATCGAGGAATGAACATCAAGCTGCTGCTGCCGCGGCGCAGCCGGCGTGTTCAATGTGACGACGGTAAATTCTCGCCCACCTATAGTTCGCCAAGGTTTTGCTGCAGCAATTCCTGCAAGCCGCGCGGCTTTGTCAGCGTCAGGGTATTTCCCTTCACACGCAGCAGCTTCCGATCGCGAAGTTTCCCCAAGGTGCGTGAAAGCGTTTCGCTCGTCGCTCCCATTTCGGCGGCTAGCACGCGCTTTGTCCGGTCGAGTTGAATTTCAGTCGGCCCGCTCGGCAGCGGACGCGGGCATCGTTTCAACAACCAGTTCGCCAGCCGCGTCTCCATGTCCTTTAACGTGAGATCATCGAGTAGCCCGACGAGCACGCGCAGATGCTGGCTCATCGAACCTAGCATCCGCAGCGCAAGCTCCGGCCGTCGGCGCAGCAGCTCCGTGAACTCCGTCTTGGGAACCAGCAGCACCGTCGTTTCTTCGACAGCGCGCGCGTCCGCAGGATAACCGGCCTCGGTGGCCAACGCTGCCTCTGCAAACGATTCGATCGGCCGGAACAGATAGATCGTTTGTTCTTTTCCGGCGGCGCTCACGCGATGCACGTTGATGCCGCCTTTTTGCACGACGTAAAAGCCTTCCGCACGCGACCCTTCGCGGAAAAGGTACTCGCCTTTCGCGAGATGCTTCGGCACGACGAACGACGCGATCGCGACGATATCCGCCGCCGGCAGTCCCATGAACAGTTGGCAGCTCCGCAGCGTGTTCTCGGAAACGATTTGCCTGAACTTGCTTGCGTCCAGCGCCATCACAGGAGGCTAGGCGCGCAGCCGTTACTCGTCGCGCCAAAAATGCGTGACCCACGCGCCGCCCGACAGGCGTTCGACACGCGAGCGGAAACCTTCGCTGCCGAGTTTTTCGATGAGCGGCGACGGCAGAAACGGCGCGGTGATCGACAGACCTTCGCCCTGCTGCAACGCATCCACAGTCGTACGGATTTTGGCGAACGGATCGACGCCGCGGGCAAGCATTGGCCGGACATCTAACGTTTTAAAATTTGGCATAGCTATTCCTCCCAGCGATTCAAACGAACGCCGGCGAGGACGATCAGCACGGTTGACCAAAAGAGCGAAATCATCGCAAACCAAATCCCCGCATGTTCGATCCACCAATTCGCCAGCGGCGTTTTGTTTGCGGCTTCGGCGGGAATTTGCTGCAGCGCGAACAGTGCTTCGATCCGAAAGCAATCGAGCGGATTCAACATCAGAGCGCCGACCCAAATATCAGGCGTGCTTTGGACCAAGGGCCAGCGCGCCGCAAAAAGCGCTAGTAGATCGACGCCGAATAACAGAAGCAGCCAGGCGCTTACGCCGATAATGAGCGCCTGAGCACGATCGTGCGCCACGAATCCCGCGCCGAGTCCGCACGCTAGAAATACCGCGGCGAGCAAGAGCGTTTGCACGTAAAGCATCGCCAGCGTCCTCGCGGCCGATCCCGCGATGAGCGGGGGCAGAAAGAGCAACACCAGCACCGCACCAAAAATCGAGAAGAGCGCGAGGAATTTCCCGATGACGTAGGCCGAACGCGGCACCGGTTGCGCGAAGAGCAGTTGCCATTCTTCTCGTTCACCTTGTGCGCTACTCATCCCGGCAAGTAGTGCGAAGAGGGAGACGAAGTAGAGCGCG
>DASYVG010000500.1:0-3324 GCA_035937255.1 Chthoniobacterales bacterium
ATTGATGCCGCTATGCGCGGAGAGAAAAACGCGATCGTGCGCGACGAAATAGTTGTGGATCCAGCAAGGAGCGGTCCCGGCGAAGAGGCTCAGAAAAAGCAAAGCGAGCGCGGCCAGGCGCGCGCGGAACTTACCGTCGGAAGCGCTGATCGGCTTAAGCCAAATCGCGCCGACAAGCAGCGGGAGCAGAAAGAGAATCGTCGCGATGCCCGTGGCGGCGACGCCGATGAGCAGGCCGAAAACCGCTGCGCTTAATTTCGTGGGCGCATTCGCCTCGCGCACGACGCGCCAGATAATGAACCAGAAGACGAAGATCAGCCACGCTGTGGGCATAAGGACCGCCGCATAGGTTTGCGCGGGAACGAAAAAGGCCCAACCGAAGGCGGCCAGGGCGCCAACGATTTGGGCGCCGCGGGCGTTCGTTCCAGCAAAAATTCGAACGGAAATCTTGTAAAGAAGGACCGCGGTGGCCGCGTCGAGCAGTGCCTGGAGCAACCCGGGCACAAACGGGCCGTAGCCGCAGAGCTTGTAAATTCCGGCGAGGAGGTAGGCGTAGCCCGGCAATCCGTAAAACGCGAGATGATCGCCCAGCTGCCCGGCGACAATGCGCCGCGCCCATTCATCATAAAAATGCATGTCGCCGTGCGCTGGCAGGAGAAAAGGCGAGGCGGTGAGCCTGGCCAGGACAAACAGGCGAATGAGAAGCACGCCTGCGAAGATGTAGTGCGCCGGCTGGAGATGAATCGGTGCTCTGGTTCTTTTTATGGTCAAAGGAGAAGCCGCGGATGCGGTCCGGCGAATGGCTTTTAGAGCGAGAATCGCGCCGTCCGAGGCTCGGCGACTATGCCGCCATCACATTCTAGAAATTATAAAGGAGGCAGGACTTGGCATCCCGACTGCTCTGCATACCGGCACAATCCGGAGCCCATCGCTTCGGACTGTCAATCAAAACAAACCAATACAAACAGAAAGAATGTTAAACAAACTCAATAACCGCCGCGGGGGTTTCACCCTCGTGGAAATCATGATCGTGGTCGCGATTATCGCCCTCTTGGCGGCGATTGCGGTGCCCGGATTCCTCCGCGCCCGTAAACGTTCGCAAGCGACGAAGATCCTCAACGATTTGCGCATGATCGACGCCGCCGTTGATCAATACGCCATCGAAACCAACAAGCAGACCGGAAACACAGTTGCAATCGCAAGCTGGACGAGTTACCTGAAGCCAAGCACGCCCCTGTACAACACAGGCGCTGACCTCTTCGGGGCCACTTACGGCCCCCAGACGGTCGATTCGCTGCCCAAAGTTAACACAACCACGTTCACCACCTTGTCGGACGTAGCGCCTGCGGCGTTCTGGTCCCCCTACGGAACCAACGGCCCGTAGTCTTCAGAAATCTGAAACGCGAGCGTCCTCTCGTTCCAATCGGGAGGACGCTCTTCTGCTTTCGAATGCCCGGTGCTCTCTCTCAGCCGCGCATGAGTGATTCTTTCGCCATTCGCTGGGTGGCATTTTGCCGGAAAGAATGGCCACGGTTTCTTTTTCTTGCGATCATTGGTTTTCTCACCCGGCTGCCAGCGCTGACAGGCCAGCTCCTTTGGGATGACGCCTATCTTGCGCGCGACAATCCCTTCATAAAAAGTCCCCTGCTCACGCTAGAGGCTTTCCGACATTATCTTTTTCTCGATTCCATTTCGGGACACTATCGACCGGTCCAGAACCTCTCGTTCATGGTCGATTACTATTTTTGGAACACCGATCCAGCCGGCTTTCATCTTACCAATATTTTACTCCACGTCGCTTGCGGGCTGCTGCTTTACCAACTGCTGCGAACACTCTTCCAGCGCGCCATGGCAGCGCCGGAAAACGCCTCGGATGCGTTCTCCTGGTCGAAGTCGCTGGGTCCATTTCTGGTAGCGGCGCTTTGGATGGTTCATCCCGTTCATTCCGCAGCAGTCGATTACATCTCGGGTCGCGCCGACAGCCTCGCATTTCTGTTTGCCAGTGGGGCATGGCTGCTCGTGATCCGCGCGCATGCTGTCAGATCGCGCTGGCTGAAAATCGTGCTGTTTTTAGTCGCTGCGTTCAGCGGACTGCTTTCGCTTTGCTCGCGTGAGATCGCCTGTGTGTGGATCTTCATTTTTCTTGTGCACACGCTCGCCTTCGAAAAGCGGCTCGGAGTCAGAACCAAGATTGTTACTGTGCTTTGCTGTGCGCTGCTCATCGGTGCGTACGCCGGCCTGCATAGTCTGGCCCATGGCCGGCCTACGGTTGCGACTGAGCCCCAGCCTGCAGTCGTTCGCGTCACCCTAATGTTGCGTGCGCTGGGAGATTACGGTCGCCTGATGCTTTTCCCGGCCAACCTGCACATGGAGCGCACTCTCTTGGATCCCGCTATTTTTCGTGACCGCGACGCCTGGCGTGCCGGGGCGAACTGGGAATACCTTTCGGTTTTGGGCGCCCTCGTTACGGCCGGCTTCGCCTTCGGATGCTTCAAGCGCGGCGCTGGTCAGCGTTTGCGCATTATCGGCACGCTCTGGTTTATGGCCGGTTATTTGCCGGTGTCCAACCTTGTGCAACTGAATGCCACCGTCGCCGAACATTGGCTCTACCTTCCCAGCGTCGGCTTCCTTATTTTTCTGGCGGGCTGCACGCTGGACACACCCCGTCGCTGGCGGCGGGCGTTCACTGCTGTCGCGTTTGTGGCGATCGTGGCGCTTTCCGTCCGAAGCTGGATCCGCAGCACCGATTGGCAGGACGAAGAAACTTTTTACAAGCGAACTCTTGCCGCCGGCGGGTTCGGTCCCCGCGTCGTGGTCAACCTCGCACTGATCTATGCGCGTCAGAACCGATTCGCCGAAGCCGAGAAAATGCTTCGTCCAATTGTTTCCGCCGCGCCGGACTACCCGAACGCTCGCAATACTCTGGCGAGCGTTCTCGCCCATGAAGGAAAAACAACGGAAGCGGAAGCTCTTTTTTCGGGCTCGGTGGAGCAAGCCAGCAAAGCTCGCAAAGATTATCCGCGCACCTGGCTTGCGGCCTCCAATCTGGCGCGGATACACGCCGCGGCACAAGACAACGCCGGCGCTATCGCCCTTCTCGAACGCGCACGCGCTGATTACCCGCAAGTGTGGGATCTGATCAGTTTCGAGTCAGAACTGGTCCGGCGCACGCAAGGGCCGCAGCCGGCGCTGCGCCTGGTGGAAGAATTTGTGCGGGAAAACTGGTGGCATCACGCGGCCACGCTGGCAGAGGGGAAACTATATGCCGAGAACAACGAATCGGAGCGCGCGCTCCAGGCTTTGCATCGCGCCGCCCTGCTAGAT
>DASYVG010000501.1:0-2088 GCA_035937255.1 Chthoniobacterales bacterium
ACGTTCACTTCGCCAAGCAAATCTTTCGCTTCTTCGGCATGGAGGCCGCTCGGATATTTTTGGATGAAGGCGGTGAGCGCTGCGCGCGCTTCCGGTAATTTATCTTCCTGCCGCAATCTGGCCGCCGTTTGAAATTCTGGAAGGCTGATATCCGGCGTCGGCTCCGTCGTGGTCTCCGAGGTTCGTTCGGCGCGCATCTGCTGCTCCGGCTTGACGAAGAGATCGTAGCTGAAGAAAGCCGCGCCGCCGAAGACGACGAGAGCAAGCAAGAGAACGAACAGCCATTTCATAAGTCGCCGAAACGATCGTGCGCCGGCATTATCATCGGTGCGCGGAGCACTTTCCACCGTGCGATCCCGGCGTCCGCCGAAGGTGCGGAAGCGCGCAAGCCGCTAGCTCGTGCCTTCCTTCGGCCAGGTGAAGTGGCAGTCCTGACAGTAAAATTCTTTCGGGAAAATCTTCAGAGCGAAGAGGACACCGGCGAGCGCTGGAGTCAGGAATTTGCGCGTCAGCTGGGGATACTCGATGCGCGGTGATTTGCACTGCGGACAGCGGATGGCGGCGCCGATCTCGGGGTCACTTTTTTCCCACTCGATCATCATCTCTTGCGCGCGTGGAAAATCCTCCTCGGCGACCAGAACTTTGGCATTGGCCTGCGGCTTGGACATGAATGCCACCGCCTGCAAGTGCCCTTCGTTATGGACATCGGCCTTGAGGCCCGCACCCTGTAACCGGTCTTTTAGATGTTTCGCCTTCGCCGGTTCGTTAAATGTCGCGATCGTCACCATAAAGAATTTACGTGCGCGGTTCCGCGTTGCGCTTTCTGAGCAAACATCAACTAGCCGCCGGGCGCAAGATTGGGCGGTGGGAACCAGTGGTAGAGCATGAAATACACGAGCACTCCCGTGACCGAGACGTAGAGCCAGATCGGCATCGTCCAGCGCGCGATGCGCCTGTGGCGTTCCCAACGCCGGCGGAAAACCGGCACGAGCGTGGCGATCACGAGCGGCAGGGTGAGGAAGGCGAGGAGGATATGCGAAATCAACATGGCAAAGTAGATCGGACGCACCATTCCGCCTGCGGTGAAGTGCGTGGATTTCTCGCCCACATGCGCGTGATAAACCAGATAGCCTGCAAGGAAAAGAGACGAGGAGAGAACTGCCGTGATCATGCAGGCGATGTGCCGCCGCCAGTGACCACGTCGGATCAAATACCAACCGGCGGAAATAAAAACCGTGCTGGTGAAATTCAGCGTCGCGTTGACTGCCGGGAGATCCGCAATGGTCATGTCTCTGGATTATACGCCGCCAACTCGTGGTAGTCGCCGCTCTCGATTAGGGCCGCTCAGCGTGATCTTTCGAAGGCAAAACCCAGACAGCTTGAAATGCGAAGCTTGTCTCGTAGGAATGCGTGGTGACGTCTGATTTACTCAAAAGAGGGCCGGCACAGGCAACGCCCCGGCCCGGATTCGGACGGCGCACTTTTCGGGACTGGTTGCGGCGGCGGCTGGTGCACCTGTTCATCCTTGGTCTTCTAGGCCTGCTCGCCTGGAGCGGTTGGTATCTCGCACGGAAAGGGTTTGGTCGCGAATGGCGGCGACGCGTCGCGGAAGAGCTGCGCCGGCATGGTGTCGAAGCTTCGGTTCGGCGTCTCACGCTCGATCCGGTACGCGGGCTGATCGCGCGCGATGTCCGAATTTTCGACTACCAGAATCACGAAAAGACAATCGCCGTCATCACCGAGCTTGCCCTGGATATTAACTACGCCGCGCTCCTGCATCGCCAGCCCTTTTTGAATGCAGTAGACGTCCGGGACGCGCGGCTGGCCATACCCTTCCCGGTTTCGAGTGGAGCCGCGACGCGGGCTGAACTCACGCATTTTCGCGCGCACGTTTATTTTCCGCCGGAGCAGATCTACGTCAGCCAGGCGGAAGGACTTTTCTGCGGCCTGCGAATTTCGGCGACCGGCCGGCTGATCAAGCGCGATAACTACAAACCCTCCTCGGAAATTTCGGCCGAAGAATGGCAGCAGCGGCTGCGTCTCTTGCAGTCAGTCGCGACCGAACTCAATCGGCTCACCTTCGCCGGG
>DASYVG010000502.1:0-7221 GCA_035937255.1 Chthoniobacterales bacterium
GGTCGCCGATGTCGCTATCGATGACGAACGTGGGCCGCTGCGTAACCTGCAGCGCGTGGAATTCTGCCGTCGTCGCGCGGACTCGCCGCTCAATCTCGGGTGCACGTGCTCGCTCGAGCAACTTGCGTTCGTCGAGGGCTCCCGCTCTCGCGGCGATTTCGGCGGCCAGATCCCAGTGGCCAGTCCGCTGGCCCTCCCGCAGCGTAGCGCTCGCGAGCGCGAGCCAAACGCGATCATCCGTCACGCCTAAATCCCGGGCGGCCTCCGCCACGAGGTTCGGCGCCAGGCACTCCTGCAGATTCGGTTCAAACCAGCCGGCCTTCAACATAAACGGCGAGCGCATCATCATCCCGCTACGGCGATAGAACCATTCCGCTTGCTCCTTGGTCCTCGGAAATCCGGAGGCGTCCATCAACGCGATCTTCCAAGCGAAATCCACCCGGCCCGCATAGCGTCGCTGCAGCTCCGTCCATGCTGGTTCAGCCCAGAAACACCAGGAGGAGATCACTTCAAGATAATTGGTCACTACGATTCGCATTAGACGAGCGTCGCAAAAACTCGCAGGCGGGTGAAGCGATGATTTGCCGTTTCTCTTTTCCGAAAGACGCTCGCGGCGAACGTGCGAAGATGCAGCGCCCATGATCGATCTCGGTCACATTTTGTTGTTCATCGCCATCGTTTCACCTCTGGCCGTGCTGTTTCGAACTGCGCGTCGGGGAGGCGATCCTGGCTGGAGGAGAGTGGCGTTGCTGGTTCTGTTTGTGACCGGCATCGCATGGTTTTTCCGGCCGAGCTACGCCGGATTCGTCGGCGGCGCCGCATGGTTCTTACTCTTGTTTTTTCCGGCCATTGTCTTTCGGAAGGCGGCTGAACTGGCTCGAATCGGACGCTTCGGAGGTGCGCGGCGCGCGCTTGGTCTTTTGCGTCCGCTGCACCCGGCGGCGGGCTTGCGCGAACACGTCGCCTTCATTGACGCCATGGAAACACAGTGGAGAACTCGCGGCGTGTTGCAGCCGTTCTCGCTTCCGCGGCGAAACTCGTTTTTCGGCGAGCCGGCCGCGGCAATCACGCCGGGCGTAGTGACCCTCGTCACGCTCAACGTCGCGATGTTCATCGCCGAGATTTCGCTCGGCGGGTCCACAAACTCACGGACGTTGCACCGGCTCGGCGCGCTCGAGCCATACCCGGTGTTGGCATTCGGCCAATACTGGCGGCTCATCACCGCGCCCTTCCTTCATTACGGAAGCTTGCACCTCTTCCTCAATATTTTTGCGCTCTACTATTTCGGCCGGACGCTGGAATCGGCGATTGGCGCGGTCCGTTTTACCGTCGTGTACTTCGTCGCCGGGATTGGGTCATGCGCCGAAGTCGCACTTCTCTGGCGATACGGCTGGCTGCACGCGGACCAACTCGTCGGTGCATCCGGTGCGGTCATGGGTGTGGTGGGAGCGTGGGCCGGTTTGCTCTTGCGTGACCGGCGAGAGGCGCTGGCGTCTCAGCGTCTCCGAAATATCGCCACGATCGTCGTGATTCAAACGGCCTTCGATCTCGTTACGCCGCAGGTGAGCATGGCGGCTCATCTCGGCGGGTTCGCGACGGGTTTGCTAGCCGGGTTTGCGCTCGCGCCCCCGCGCTGGAAGCGAGAGCCGGCTGCGGTCGGGATTTGATTTGGCGACCAATCGCTCACGTCCACGGCGTGCAATATCGGAAGTTTGGCCCACGTTATGCACCACGATCATTCTTGATGCGTTCCACAAGGCCTCGAAATCGACACTGCTCCGACCGCGACTTCCGATGGCGTTGGACGTTTCAGCCGAGCTCCAGCGAAAGCGTTGGGCACCAAATTCAAGCTCATCACGATCACTAAAGCGTCCGCCACAGAACACTTGCCGGTCCGCCTTTTCATGACAAAATCTCCGCTCAATTTGACCTGTCCTGGGCAACGCGAATGATGCCTAACTACCTGACATATAATGTCATCCCGCAGCTGCCCGATGGCCTCGAGGCACTACGCGAAATGGTGTTTAACCTTTGGTGGACTTGGGAACCTTCCGCGCGCCGCCTCTTCCGTCATCTCGATCCCGAACTTTGGAATCGGACCAATCATAATCCCGTCCGGATGCTTCAGCTTTCGCGCCAGGCGCGGCTCGAAGAGGTGTCGCAGGACAAAAATTTCCTGCGCGAGCTCAAGGAAGTTCACGATTCCTTCCGGCGTTACATTGCGCGCAAAGATACCTACGGAAAAACGGGCCATGGGTCGGTTTTCAGCAAACCGATCGCATACTTCTCGGCCGAATTTGGCTTCCACGAGTCGATCCCGAATTATTCCGGCGGCCTCGGTATTCTCTCCGGCGATCACTGCAAATCCGCCAGCGACCTCGACTTGAATTTCGTCGCGATCGGTCTGCTCTACCGGCACGGATATTTTCGCCAGCAGATCGGAAAGGACGGCACGCAGGAGGCGATCAGCCTGAACCAGAATTTCCACCACTTGCCGATCCGCGAAGTGCGCCGGCACGATGCGCGCCTGCTGGTCTCGGTGCGAATTCTTGAGCGCGAGGTGTTCGCGAAGATTTGGGAGCTCCACATCGGGCGGATCAATCTTTATCTGCTCGACACCGACGTGGCGGAGAACACACCGGAGGATCGCCTCATCACGGCAGAACTTTACGGCGGCGATCTCGAAATGCGGATGCGACAGGAGATCGTGCTCGGGATCGGCGGGGTGAAGGCGTTGATGGCGCTTGGGATCGAGGCGGACGTGTTCCACATGAACGAGGGCCATTCCGCGTTTCTCGCGTTGGAACGGATCCGTCTAAATGTGGAGGAGAAGAAGCTCGATTTCTACGCGGCGCTCCAGCTGGTGGCGGCCGCGAATGTTTTCACGACGCACACGCCGGTGCCAGCGGGGAACGATTCCTTCCCGCGCGAGATGATGAAGCGATATTTCGTGGAGTTTGCGACGCAGCTCGGAATCCCGTTTGACGAGCTCTTTTCATTCGGCCAAACCCGGGTGAACCCGTCTGATCCGTTCAGCATGACGATCCTCGCGTTGCGCTTGAGCCGGCACGCAAATGGCGTGAGCCAACTGCACGGCGCGGTCAGCCGCGGACTTTGGAAAGACGTCTGGGCGAACGTGCCGGTGCAGGAAGTGCCGATTACGAGCATCACAAACGGCGTCCATACGAAAACGTGGATGGCCCCTGAATTTTCGGCGCTTTACACGAAGTATCTCGGCGCTTGGGAAGAGCACCTGACCGAGCCGGACTTCTGGCGCGGCGTGATCGACATTCCGGATGCGCAGCTCTGGGATACGCATCAGAAATTAAAGCTGCGTCTCGTCGAATTCGTCCGCGAACGGGTGCGCGCACAACGCCAGCGCATCGGCGAATCACCGGAATCGATCCGGGGCGCGAATCATATTCTCGATCCGGAGATTCTGACGATCGGATTTGCGCGACGTTTCGCCACCTACAAACGCGGCTCGCTTCTGTTCAGCGATCGCGAACGCCTGCATCGTTTGCTTAACGACACCGCCCGGCCGGTTCAATTCATCTTCGCGGGCAAAGCGCATCCGCAAGACGAAGGCGGGAAAGCGTTAATCCAGGAGGTCTACAAATTCAGCCGCGAAAGTGGACTCGAGAATCGGATCGTGTTCGTGGAAGATTATGACACCTACATCGCGCGTCGGCTGGTGCAGGGCGTCGATCTTTGGCTGAACAATCCCCTGCGGCCCTTGGAAGCGAGCGGCACAAGCGGGATGAAACTACCGCCCAATGGCGGCCTCAACCTCAGCGTCCTCGATGGCTGGTGGTGCGAAAGTTACAATGGCAACAATGGCTGGGCGATCGGCGCGGAAATCGAAGACGGATCGGTTGAATTCCAAAGCGCGGTCGATGCCGGGAGCTTGTATCAACTACTTGAGAATCAGATTGTGCCGCTCTATTACGCGAAACCAGATGGGAAGCTGCCGCTCGCCTGGCTGCAGCTGATGCGTGAGTCGATCCGCAGTGTAACTCCCGTTTTCAACACCCATCGGATGGTAACGGAATATGCGGAGCGGCTTTATGCGCCAGCCGCCAAAGCCTACCAGGATTTTGCGCTCGACGGGAGCAAAGCGGCGAAGGAGTTAAGCCAATGGAAGGCGCGGACCCGCAAAGATTGGCCGCAAGTGCGCATTTACGACGTCCAGATCGGGAATAAAGATCGGCATAGTATTCTGGTTGGCGAAGCGCTCGAGCTTTCCGCGAAGGTGCATCTGGGCGGTGTCGATCCGCAACACGTCCGCGTCGAGGCGTATTACGGCGAGACGGATATTGGTGGAATCCGAAATCCAGCCGTGACGGTCCTTAACCATGGCGCGCCCGCGGACGGCGATGGCAATTACGTGTATCGCGGGTCAGTCCCGGCATCGGAGAGTGGCGCGTACGCCTTCAGTGTACGGGTGGTGCCGACTCATCCGCATCTGCAACAGAACCACGAACTGCGGCTCATCACCTGGTCGTGAGCCACCCGCTGCGTTCACTGCACGCGATAGACTTCGACCAGAGCGACGCCAGTGGTATTGTTTTTTCCACGCACGACGGCCGTGTAATTGCCGGGAGGAACTGACGCCACAATCGCGGATTCTCGATTGTCGGGCGGAGCAAGCTGCGCCGCTTGGATCGCAGAAGGCTGCGTATCTTTCCAGTTGTCGTTGAGACCTATGAGAGCACCATTGCCGTCGTGAAATTCGAGGGTGGGGTCGAGAAGCGGGGCGACGATTCCTGCACTCGTTAGGCTCGGTCCGATCGCCCGGATCACGACCGTCGCGTCCCCGCCGCTACCGACGATGAAGCCGCCGATCATCACGTTTTCGTTCAGGCCGACTTGTCCGCGCGTACTCACATTGGCGAGGTTCGCATCCCCAGCCGAGTCAAGATCGTAAACCTCGATCAGTCCTACGCCGGCGGTGTCGTTCTTGCCTCGCAAGATTGCGGTGTAATTGCCCGGTGAGAGCGTCTGCACAATAGCCGATTCCGCATCGTTGGGCGGCGCCACGGTCGTCGCTTCAATTTCAACTTCCTGCGTGTCTTTCCAGTTGTCGTTTGCCGTCAGCAACGCGCCGGTTGAGTTGTGTAATTCCAGGACCGGGTCAGCCAGCGCACCGGAGACGCCGTTCGCCGTCAGCGAAGGACCGATCCCGCGAATGATCACTCTTTTCGGTTGGCTACCAGTCACGATAAAGCCGCCAATCGCGACGTTCTCGCCCGTTCCGACGTTTGCGCGCGTGGAAACGTTCAGCGCTTTGCCCGGTGCAATCACCGCCCCGCTCAGCAAGCGATTCGCCTCGTTCGCGATCTGGAAGTGACCTGCGGTCGTGGGATGGAGATCGTCCCAGAAAAGGTAGGTATCCGGGTTTACGGACGAGTCACCCTGCGATGGGTCGGTAATGTTCGTGAAGCCGTACTTAGCCGGATCCGCTGCCATGTGCAGGAAGAGCCACCAAATGTCGAGTCGGTAGAGCTGGATGTTGATTCCCTGCGCGGCGAGCGTGCTGACGGCGGAATCGAGGGCCGTGTTCAGCTCCGAACGGTAATCTGCCGATGCTTTATCAAGCGCCGCGACCTTGGCGGGATCACCGGCGGAGTTGGGCACCGCGCCCAGCGGAGGAACATTCGGGACCAGGATATTCCGCGCACCCGCGGTCGCGAGCCGCTGGACCAGACCTGCCACACGCGCCGCCGTTGCCGACACGCTCGCGGCGCTGGAGTCGTCAAAGAGATCGTTGCCGCCGCCCCAGACCGCATAGAGCGCGCCTGGATCCGCGACCTTCGCGCCGAGGTACTGATTAATCTGACGGCCGATGTTGTCGATCGTGAGCGTGAGCTGACCGCCACCGAAAGGCGTGGGATTCGAAATAATGGTGCGCCGCTGGGTGCCACCCGCCGTGGTCGCGCCACCGAATGCGTAATCGCGGCCGCCATCGAGGCTGTTTGTCGCGACGGGAAGATTCAGAAATGTCCGGGCGAGCTGCTCATGCCAGGTCCCGGCGTAAAGATTCGAGCTCGGATTTGTGTCGGAACTATTGGTAAAGCGGCCGTCGCTGTAATTGAACTCGCCACCGGGATAGCTCACCGCAAAGGATGATTCCGCGCGATGCCGGATGTTCCCGTCGTCGGAAAGGCTGTCGCCGAAAACAATGATTTGCGTGAAAGTCGGCGCGGTTTGCGTAACCGCGATTGCTTGAGTCGCCAGAAAAACAGCAACCGTGAAAGTTTTGGCAAATCCCATAGTTTCCCTCGCTATAGAAACGGAATTGACCTGCGCTTCGGACGCAGCGAACTCTGATGGCAGGGGCTGCTAAAGCGTTTCCAAGCTCCGAATGAAATCCGCGAAATCAGCGCTTTCGCGGGCCGCGGCATTGAGCTGGATCAGTCGCGCATCGGCGAAAGGTTCCGGAAGAGCTACACGACGGGCTCCACCCGCGCTCGCGAAAACAATCTCGTCCCACTGCACTGACTCGACTTCGCGGCCGAAGCGAGCGATCGAGCATCCCCGAAAATAAGCGCGCGTCGTCTCGGGAGGCGCACCGACGGCGGCTTCAACTTCCTGGTCCGAAACGAATCGCCGCAAAGCGCCTTGCCGAACGAGTTCGTAATACAAGCCGGTGTCAAGATCGAGGCTATGATATTCGAGATCAATCGCCTGCAACCAGGGATCATCCCATGGAATATTTTCTGCGTCCTGTAACGAAGTGAGCAATGACTTCTTCGCCACCCAATCGACTCGGTCACGCGCCGCTTCCACATCACGCGCGAGATCGTCGAGGACTCTTTCCCATTCCCGTAGGACCCAGGACGTTTCTGTGTCCGAGACGTCCGCGCGGCGCTGTGCGGCCGCGAGATAAAGGCGTTGCACGTCGATCGCTGAAATCTTGCGCCCATCGCGCAACTCCACGATCCAGGCATGACTTTGATCGCGGCTGATCCCTTTCAGGGCCGCGATCGGCTGCGCAAACTCGAGCACCGGCATCGTGCCGCTCTCGATTAAATCGAGGACCAGCGCAGTCGTGCCAAGCTTGAGCGCGGTGGCCCACTCACTCATGTTGGCGTCCCCGATGATGACGTGGAAGCGGCGATATTTCGCAGCATCCGCGTGGGGTTCATCGCGTGTATTCACGAGCGGACGCCGGTTCATTGTATCGATACTGACAAGCACGCTGAAAAAGTCCGACCGCTG
>DASYVG010000503.1:0-3087 GCA_035937255.1 Chthoniobacterales bacterium
GGTCGCCGATCGGCGGGGGCAGATCGCTGAAGGGCGGCGCACTTGAAACTGCGGCGAAGAACCACGGCGCAAGCGTCTACCAGCTCGCGATCGCGTGGCTGCTGGCTCGATCGCCTGTGATGCTGCCGATCCCTGGCACATCGTCACTTGCGCACCTCGAAGAGAATGTCGCGGCCGGAAAGCTTCAACTAACGCCTGCGGAGTTGAAGGCGCTCGACGGGTTGGCGAGCTAAGCGGGAGCCGCGCTGGCGGTCTGGCGAAACAGCTTGGAACTGGCGGAGGAAGGGTGAGGGTTAAGACCTTATGGGAAACAGCCAAGGCAGAGACAACGTTAGGAAACGCGCGGCACGCCACAGAAAAACCGAGCGCCTCGCGCTCGCAAAGAGAAAGCAGAAGCCGGCGAAATAACGCCAACCTTCCCGATCTCAGATTTTCGATTTTGTATCTCTACTGCCCCCCAGTGTTCGACCGCTATTGATTCGGTTTCTCCCGAAAGCCTCTTCCTTTCGGATCCGAAAAAGTGGGGTCAGTCCTCATTCTGGTGACCTGCTCATATATAAAAGAGCAGGCAGCCGCGCCCGGTTTTCGGCAAAAGTGTCTCGGAATCGATCAAATGCAGGTTGATTTGCGGCTTTGGATGCTTGGAAAGCGGTTTCCGAAGCTTCAGCTGGCATTTCCTTAACCTCAGTTGCCATTTCCCAACCTTGAGCTCGCATTTCCCAAACCTAATCTAACGCTTCCCAAACCCTCTTTGCTCACCGCAAGAACTAGAGTTCGCCTTTGAAAGCTTTGTCGAGAATGGCGGGGAGGAGGGCGTCGAGTTCGGCGGCGGGGGCGGCTTGCTTCTTAGCAAGATTCGAGTCTCAGTCTCTTGAAATTGATTGATGGGTAATTACTCCTGAAGCGGCATTTCGTTTTCAGAGAAATTTCCAATGCGCAGGGAACAAAATCCGCAGCCAAGCATCTTCTTTAGAAACCCACAAAGATATGAACTCGACAAAATTAATTCTCCTCAGCTATGTGGCGCCGACCGTTCTTGCCATCTCGACTGCAATGGCAGCACAGGGGACGATGCAGACCAGTGCGATGCACCCAGCGCATCGATCAAGCGCTGCGCGCGCCCCGATGATGACAAACTCCGCCTCCGGCTTCCACCGTTTTAACAGTGGCGACCGCGATCGGGACGATCGATTTCGTCGCTTCCATCGTTTCAACAACTTCGTCTTCTTCGACTTTGGTTCTCCGTTTTTTTATCCCTATCCGTACTATGATTACTATCCCTACGGATATTACGCGCCGCCGGTCTATCAGGGTTACAGCGGAGGTGTTTCTGTTATCGTGCAAGTGCAACGCCGGCTGGCGAGCGCTGGCTATTATCGCGGCGCGATCGACGGTGTGATCGGCAGTGGCACGCGTCGCGCGATTCGCTCTTATGAGCGCAGCCACGGCTTGCCTGCGGACGGCGCACTTAGCGAGCGATTTCTCGCAACGATGCGACTCGGTTAAGTCCCGAAGTGATCCGGCAAGAATCCTAACCGGAGGTATATTATCTATGAATCGGACGGCAATTGGACGATCGGCTCGGCGTTTGTTTTGTTTGCTTCAATCCTGGACGCGGCGTCGATAAATTCCGCGAATTTTCGTCTTGAGCACGGCGGGATGTTTCCGCGCGCGTCCAAGTAAGTCCGTTCCAATTTCAATCACGAACGTGGCAAACATCCGCAGCGTCACCCGATGGAGCCCGGCGCCGGGCACCGTCGAGTTCCAGGTTGCGTAATTCTTGTCCGAGTTCGAGATTAAGAGTGTCGAGCAGCGCGTTAGCGAAAGGAGTCGGCGAATAAAGCAACGTCTGATATTGTCTAACGGTTGGAGCAGTCAAATGAAACCGTTCATATTGCTAGCGTCGTGTTTTACTTTCGCGGTTGCGCAAGTCACGACGGCCGACGATGGAGTGCCGAAGAGTTCGGCGACGACGCAGCGAGTCGCTCGCCCGACTTTCAGCACTCATCCCTCGACGGTTAATGCGAGCCAGAGCCGAACCGCCAGCCGCCCTAACTGGAACGTGCGTCGAGCTCCCCAGGTGTTTCCGCAGCAGACACACCTCACGTCACTTTCGATGAACATTCCAAGCCCGTTCAGAAACTCTCAGACGAGGCAAGTGCCGGACGCATCGCTGCAGCGCGTGGTGGCGAGCGCAAGCAGCGGCAGTTTCCAGGGAGCAAACAACAACCGTCGAAGTTATTTGGACGCCCTCCGACGCTGCCGACATGAACGGCACGATAGTAATTGGTGGAGACAACATTTCACGACCATCGTTTTCGTTAATCACGGCTATTACTATTGCGACGCGGGCTATTGGTATCCGGCTTTGGGCTACGATCCGGCGAATGATTATTACGATTACGACGGTCCCATCTACACCTATGGCAACCTGTTGCCCGATCAAGTGATCGCCAATGTACAGAGCGCACTGCAACAAGAGGGCTATTACCTTGGACCGGTAACCGGTTCACTTGCGCCGGCCACTCGCGCTGCAATTGCGAGGTATCAGATGGACCACGGGCTCATCGTTACCGGAGCGATCGACGAGCCTACCATCGAATCGCTTGGTTTGAATTAAACCTGCAACAGCAGCGCGTCGATCGTGCTTCTGCCGATCAGTTTCCGATCTTTCGCGCATCGGATCCCCGTAAAAGCGTCTGATCAATGTAGAGTTAAATCCGCAGCAACTATTCGCGTTTCTCCGGCAATCTGTGAAGGAATAGGGGTCAGTCAAAAAGACAGTCTAGGAATCTTGCAAAATATATAAGAGGGAACAGTCGCGCCCGGTTTTCGGCAAAAGTGTCTCGGAATCGATCAGATTCAGGCTGATTTGCGCTGTGCGAGCTTCGCGGAGGCATTTCCGCACCTGCGCGAGAGGTTGCGGGACATACGGGAGCCACGGCAACTCTCAAATATTAAATCGTGCCCTTCTGCTTCCAGTTCGTCTTACCAAACGTACAAAGTATAGACGCGACCTCTTATCATTTACTTGCCTGCTCTCTCAACAACGCAATTCAAATGTCAAAATATATAGGGCGTGTTGCT
>DASYVG010000504.1:0-3551 GCA_035937255.1 Chthoniobacterales bacterium
CCATTTGCTTCGATGAGGAAAGCGAGCGGCTGACCCAACTTCCAATCGGAAGCTTTTCTCGGCGATTTGGCCGGAGCGCTAACGTTTCCGGGGAACGGCGGCGCGGAGCCGATCAGTCGATCATGTTGCGCAGCGAGAACAGAAATCTTCCAGGGTCCAATGGTTTTGCGGTCGCCCGGATTGACGACGGAACATTTGGCGCGCGAAACGCCCAGCGCTTGCACCAGATTTGCCGCCGTTGCGTCGGCCACCAGCTGGGCGCGAGTGTGCCGCATCACTTCCGGGACATCGAGGAGATGATCGAAATGCGCGTGCGTGACGAGAACCGCGGCGACGCGGGGACGAACGTGAGTTAATCCTGCCGCGACACGTGCAGCGTCCGACGCGATTGGCTGATTCGAAGCCACTCGCCACAGACTCACACGCGTGAAGTAAGGATCGACGAGGAGCGCGTGCTCGCCCGTTTCGAACTGGTAGCCATTCACTCCCAAATAAGTGACGCGGATGCCCTCGCCGTGACGCGCGCTGCTCTTCGCTTCGTCCGCCATGACGAGCGTGGAATAATCAGAGAAGCTCGGGCGCACAACTTGCGCGAAGAGCACAAGAGAAAGGAGCGTGGCCTTCATTTCAGGCTCAGTCGCGAGCTCTAATACACGTTGCGCTTGTAGCGCTTGTCCGCCTTCAGCTTCTCCATGTACTCGCCCGCGGCCTCGGGGCTCTTGCCGCCTTCTTTCTCGATGATCTGACGCAGCGCCGCGTCGCTAGCAAGCAGCAATTTAGAATACATCGGTTTTCCTATGGATTCGAAAACCGGAGCCTACGGGGCTCGAACCCGCAACCTCCGCCGTGACAGGGCGGCGCTCTAACCAATTGAGCTAAGGCTCCTCAAACTTTCCGAAAAAAGCGTAGCAGAGTAGGTCGCACGTCATGCTGGTTCAACTCGTTTTTAAAACGGCGGAGCCGCGGTCACTTCCCGTATCGGTGAGCCGGTCGGCGGCCACAACGAAAAGTTACCAAGGGCGACCGCGTGCACTTTTAGAGCGCGGTTTGCACGGGCCACGCGGCGCAGTTATGGTCGCCACATGGCCGGCGTTCCTGAGAATCCGCGGGGATGAGTGACGAACGGATCGAGCAAGGTTCAGATGCGCCGCGCCACAGGCTCAGTGTTCTGGAAGCATATGATCGCGTGCTAGCGTCGTATGTCTTGCCGGACTCAATCCGGCGCGATCTGATCGATCTGCGCGGCGCGATCGCCGACCAGGAAGAAACATTCGGCGAGGCCCGCCAGATGATCGAGAAGCTGGAGGAGGTGCTCAAGA
This sequence comes from Chthoniobacterales bacterium, assembly GCA_035937255.1. Classification (GTDB taxonomy): domain Bacteria; phylum Verrucomicrobiota; class Verrucomicrobiia; order Chthoniobacterales; family UBA10450; genus JACCXL01. The sequence continues at coordinate 1,320 of DASYVG010000504.1, forward strand.
AAGTGACCGCGCCGGCGAATCGAATCGGCACATTCCTGGGTGCCGTCAGCAAAGAGACGGCGCACATCGTTGTCGGTGGGGCGGATTATTACTGCAATATCGATCCGCGCATCAGCCTTGGGAAGTTGAAGAAGGGGACACGCGTCCTGGTGAATGAGGCGTATGTCATCGTAGGCGATCTCGGGTTCGAAATGGCAGGGCCGGTCACAAAGATCACGGAAGTGCTGGATGATCGGCTGCGCGTTGGATCTGAGCACGGGACGCAATCGCTGGTTCTCCAACGAGCGACGCCGCTAGTGAAAACAACTCTGAAAGCGGGCGACGAGGTAAGGGTCGATCCCAATTATCGTATGGCTCTGGAACTGCTCCCCCGGCCTGAGTCACACGAGCATTATCTCGACGCAATTCCAGAGCTCCCCTGGGAGAAGGTGGGTGGCCAAGAAGAGGCGATTCAGGCCATTAAAGACGCCATTGAGCTACCGCTGGTTCATCCCGAATTGTTTGCCCGATTCCAGCACGCCACGCCGAAAGGATTTTTGCTCTATGGACCACCCGGCTGCGGGAAAACGCTCATCGGCAAGGCGACGGCCTACAATCTGACGCGAAAATTGCGCGAGAAAACAGGCGAGCGGATGGACGAATATTTCATGCACGTGAAAGGGCCGGAGATACTCAATATGTGGGTCGGCGAATCGGAGCGAATGGTGCGCGAAATCTTCGCAACCGCGCGCGCGAAACGCCGCGAGGGTTTTCTGCCCTTCCTCTTCATCGATGAAGCCGAAAGTATTCTCGGAACGCGGCGCGCTTCGCGTCATTCGAACATTCTGAGCACACTGGTCCCGATGTTTTGCTCGGAAATGGATGGAATCGATTCGCTCGGCGACATCGTGATCATTCTTGCTTCGAATCGCGCCGACTTGATCGATCCCGCGATCCTGCGCCCGGGCCGCGTTGACCGGAAAATCAAAGTGCACCGACCTAATCGCGACGGAGCGCGCGAGATTTACCGCATCTATCTCACGGACGATTTGCCTTACGACGGCGCGCTCGCGAAGGAGGCCGCGAACATCGGGCCGGCTCTCGACCAGCTCATCGAGCGGGTGCTCGACGCGCAGTTTGCCCGGCGCGAAGAAAATAAGTTTCTCGAGATCACGCTTCGGAGCGGCCGGAAGGAAATTCTTTACCGCAGCGATTTCCTGAGCGGCGCCATCATCGCTTCGATTGTGGAGCGCTCCAAGGCGCTGGCCATAAAGCGTGCGATTGCGGCGCAAGCTGCCGCCGATGGCGCTGATCCCGATTTGGCTACAGGAATTAGCGAGAGCGATTTGCACCTGTCGTTCCAGGCTGAATTCGCGGAGAACGACATCTTTCCGCCGACCGATATGACCGAAGATTGGTTCAAATTGATCGATCAGGATCCAGAGAATGTCGTCCGCATCGCGCCCATCCGAGCGACTTCCCGCAACGTCGTCGCGGGCGGCTCCAGTGTAATTTAAAGACGGAGCACGGCAGAGAACAGAGCGTTGCGCATTGTGGACGCGACGAATCGCTGCGTTGGGAGCGAGGTTCGGAGCGATGCGAGCGGGGAAGACATGAAACGCGTTTTCGGAATCGAAACGGAGTACGGCATCACGATTAACGGAGCCGAATCGTGCGACGTCGTCGCCGAGTCGATTGCGCTGGTCCGGAGTTTCACGGGCCCCGGGGCAGCGCTAAAATGGGATTACCACCGGGAGGATCCGCACCGCGATGCGCGCGGATTCCGCGTCAAAGAATTGCTCCAGGACACTGACGAATCCGCTTATTACGAGATCGATCAGAAGCGACCGCTCAGTTTCGAAGAGATCAAAAGCGATCTCGTGCTGGCGAACGGCGCGCGCTTCTACAATGATCACGCGCATCCGGAGTATGCGACGCCGGAATGCACGACGCTGCGGCAAATCGTGGCGCACGACAAAGCGGGCGAGCGGGTCCTCGCGGGATGCGCCAGACGTCGCAACTCCCAGCTGCCGGACGGACAGCGAGTCCGCCTCTTCAAAAACAACACGGACTTCGTCGGTCACAGTTATGGATGCCACGACAACTACTTGATGCGTCGCGACGTACCTTGGAATCAGATTGTTGCCGGCACGATTCCGTTTCTCGTCACGCGGCAGATCTTTGCCGGTGCGGGCAAGATGGGCGTCGAGCGAGAAGGCGGCTCCGCCGAGCGCCGTCTGTTCCAAATTTCAC
>DASYVG010000505.1:0-3674 GCA_035937255.1 Chthoniobacterales bacterium
GGTGGGATCATCTCCGGCATCTCGCACGTTTTTCGCTCGCCCTACCTGCTCGGCATCTGCGCCTTCATGTTGCTGCACGCGATCACCTCGACGCTCGTTTATTTTCAACAAGCCGACATCACCGCGCATCAGTTCCACAATCGCGCCGCGCGGTTCGATCTCTCGGTCAACATCCCTTACCGTCATCGTGCAAATCTTCCTCACCGGACGGCTCCTTAAGTGGTTGGGTGTCGGCATCACGCTCGCGTTCCTCCCTGTCATCAGTATGATCGGTTTCCTTGCCATGGAATTCTCGCCCGCGCTCGGCCTGCTGGCAGCCTTTCAGACACTGCGCCGCGCCGGGAATTTCGCTGTCACCCGTCTAGCACGGGAAGTCCTTTTCACCGTGTTGCGTCGCGAAGACAAATACAAAGCGAAAAGCTTCATCGACACGTTCGTTTATCGCGCGGGCGATCAGATCGGCGCCTGGTCGTATCCGCTGCTCACCTGGCTTGGCCTGGATATGACCGGTATTAGTTTCGTCGCCGCACCACTTGCGGCGCGGGTGGTGCCTGATCTCCCTCTGGCTGGGACGCCAGCAACACTCTCTCGCTCGACTGCGTGCCAGGGATGGCAGTCTGAGTGACGCGCCCGCCCGCTGAGAGCGCGAAATTACGTTTTTGTGTAAATGCCGAGCAGCGGCCGGTGCGATGGCGTCTTTGAAGTAAAATCGCTCACGAAGCCGCTTTTTGTCCGCAATTCTACATGCCCCGAAGCACGCCCTGAGCCATAGACAAGAACTGCCCCGACTGGCGCGAGATACGGATCGCGAACCGCGACCTTTTTGAATCCATAATTTGCCACCAGTTCGGCGCCGGCTTCTTTCGCAAACTCACTTTTCGGCCGAGAGCTCACCACCCCCGCTGCGACCAGCGCCTCCTTCACATAATGCCAGCAGCGCGAACGGGAATGCGCATGCGCCCGTTCTTCGGCGATGGACGCGGCACGGCGCAACCTCGGATCGATTTTTGGATCTATCCTCGCGAATGGATGCACTATCTGCTTCGGCTGGTACGTGGTCACCACCTCCGCGGATTTTTCCTTCCCCGAGGGATCTTTATAAACGAAGCGTTTTGTCGCAGCGCCCGGGGTCTCCGCGACGGCGGGGCTTGCGTAAAACGCAAACCCAAACACTGCTGCGATTGTAGAAATGGGAAATTTAGCCACGGAAGCGCTTCTTATGAAGCACCCGCCGCACCCGCCGCAAGCGTTTTTTAAAACACTATGCTTTTCCGTAAATCCCGATAAGTGGCCGACGCGACGGAGTTTTCGCGCGAAAATCGCTCGCAAACCCGTCTTCGGTTCGAATCTCGACATGGCCCGCTGAGCCGGGAGCATTGTAGACGAGCACCGCGCCGACCGGAGCCGCGAACGGATCGCTAATCGGTAGCTTTTTGAAACCGTAGTTGCGCACGAGTTCGTCGCCCGCCTGCTTTGCCAGGGCCGTAGTCGGCCGTGAAGCCACCACGCCGGAGGCGACGAGCGCATCCTTCACGTAATGCCAGCAACGCGATTTGGAGTGCGCATTCGCGTGCTCCTGCGCGATCGTGGCTGCCCGGGTTAATTTCGGATCGAGCGCCGGATCAACGTGCGCGCTCGGACTGGTCAACTTGCGCTTTTCAGCGACACCGGCGAGCGGGGCTGAGATCGTTTTCCCCTTCGCGTCTTTGAACGTAAACAACTCAGCGGCAGCGACATTCCGAGCGTAACCTGCCGTCGCGGAAAGAAATAGAGCGCAGCCACAGAGAATAACAAGGGGGGTAGTTTTTCGCATTGGGAGCGGTCCATATCCATGCAATTGAGGTCAGGCGCAAGCGATTTTTTCGAAAAGAAGTAAATTCTGTCCAGCCCGCCGATTTCCAGCTGAGCGTCTAAGAATTTCGCGGCAGACGGCCGGTCGTTGCTGATTTTTCGAATCTATCTCTGAAGCTCTGCTCTCCGAGGATTTCACAGACCGCGCGGTTTGACCGGAATCCTACCACTCGGGGGCAAACGAGGTATGAATCGAATCTGTACGTATGTAATTGCGCTCCTGTTCGCGCACTCCGCGAGTGCGAGCGAGCAGTCCATGCTCGCGCGCGTGACAGTCTACTGGCATTCCCGCGGATCCAAACAATGCGTCTCGGCGGCTGGAGCCCACTTACGCAACGGCCACTGCGCGGTCGATCCCCGCAAAATTCCGTACGGCAGCGAAGTTTCCTTTCCTGACGCAACCTGCGTCGCCGTAGACACGGGCCCGGCGGTCGTTCGCCGCACCGCCGCGCGGCGAACTGGGCGCACCCCCGCAGAACGCGATGCGCTCGTTGTTGACCGTTATTTTGAATCTAAGGGCCAAGCTGTCGCCTGGGAGGCCCTTCATCCGCACTTCATGAAAGTGCGTGTGGTTTCGCCTGCGCCTGCGAGAACACCCGTGGCACAGGTCGAAACGAACGACGAGCTAACTGCCGACAATCCCGAAAGAACCGCGCCCACATTCCTTTCAACCAGTGGCCCGTTTGCTTGCGTCGGTATAATCAGCGGATTACGCGATCTCTAAGGGTCTCCACGGCCACCGTGCGACTACCGTAAGAGTGCGAGGCTTCGTCACGGAACGAAGGAGCACGCTGACCAGCTTGTCCCGATATTCAACGAATCGGCGTCTCGATTTGCCACATTATCGCTCGTGCGAACAGATGAGCCGCCGCCGCAGCGATATTTTCCTATTCACAGTCTATATGAGCGCCGGTGACGAGGTCGCGCGTGGCTCAAAACACGTGGCGCAGCGCACCCCAACGCGATCACACCAGCGGCACGGCGCCGGTTAGAGCAGCGCGCAATCTTCGGCCAATCCGATCGCAGTGCTCAGTCGCGAGACCGCTTCGGAACGCTGCCCGTGCTCCCACATCTCGATGACATCGCGCGTTACAGCGCCGACTTCCTTAGGAAGAGGATTCTGCCCCTCAGCAAAAAATCCGCGGGCCCATTCGATTGCGGCCGCGGTGTCATGTTCAGCCTCCGCCGCAGCTACCAATGGCCACAAAGGCGAGGAGTCTCGTAAACTTGCTTGGAAGAAGGATCGCACCAGTGCAGATCCTCCCACACGAGCACGAGCGGCTCTTTTGCCGCGCGGCTGCGCACGTAATCGCGAACCGCCGAGAGGATGCGCGCTTGGAGCGCTTCGCCGGCAAGAAACTTCACGCGTTCCTCCTCCGCTCCATCCAACGGCAGCGCGAACATGGACGCGAGATAAGGAACAACTCCGCGTCGCCGTGTGCGTCTACGCTGCGTCGCAGCGCGTCGCCAATTTCTCGCGGAGACGCAATGGCCGAGAGGCGCAGCAGATCGAGCATGATCTCGCGGGCGAGCCAGTAACTCATGCTGCTCGTGTAGGAGAGCGCGCGACTTCTGCCCAGCGGATGTTCGGCGGTGATAACGCGCGTACCTCCGCGAGCAGCCGACTCTTGCCGAGCCCTGCTTCGCCCACGATTGCGAGCACACTCCCCTCACCGCGGCCGAGCGCAGCGACAGCTTCGCCTGTCATTGCTAATTCGCGGTCACGGCCAACGAGCGGGGCGTGCAAGCCTCGTATTCCGCGCATCGTTTTCGGCGCCGCTTTTAACCCCGTCAGCCGATGCACTTCCAGGGGCGCTTCCTTG
>DASYVG010000506.1:0-2244 GCA_035937255.1 Chthoniobacterales bacterium
GACTGTGACCTTGCTCATCTTGCGGTCGGTGCCCTTCACCCCTGCGCGATAGATAACGACACCATTTTTCGTCTCCTTCTTGACCTCCACAACCTTACCTCCGGAGGCGTTACTCTGAATGGTAGCTTGCACCGCCGCGGGCACATTCTTCCAGCTCACTTTTTCTCCCTTATCCTTCTTCCGGTGTTCTTTCGCTAACGCCGGCGCAGCGAGTGCCGCGATCAGTGCGAGCGTGGCCAAAGCTTTCCTGGTTCGGTTCATAATATGTTCTGTTCGCAACTCCGCATCGTTGTCGCTCTTGATTCGAACGAACACCTAAACGCGCGCATCGTTGTGTGCAATCTTGTTCTGACGCCGCATTTTTTAGCTTTTCTACGTGTACAGCAAAAAAGCGCGCCGTTCGTTTGGTAGGGACGACGCGCTGCGTCGTCCTTCTGGACACGTCCGCGGTGTGTTCCTACCTTTGTGAAATGCCGGCGCGCAAGACGCTTCCGCACGATGTGCCGACCTGGCTCGATCCATCGCACGAGATTTACTTCATCACCATTTGTTGCGCGAGACGCGGCGTGAACCAGCTCGCGAACCCGAAACCAGGCAACCTACTGCTGGAAACTGTGCGTTACCGAAATGACACAACTCTTTGGTATGCTCATCTCGCTCTGGTCATGCCAGATCATATCCATTTGCTGCTCACGTTTCCGCAGACCGCGGTGTCGATTCGGAGGGTCATCTCCAAGTGGAAAGATTGGACGGCAAAATCTGGTGCTATCGTCTGGCAGCGCGACTTCTTCGAACACCGGCTGCGGGAGGAAGAGAGCTTTCGCGAGAAGTCCGATTACATCCTGGCTAATCCTCTTCGCGCTGGTCTGGTCCAACGTAACGAAGAGTGGCCGTATGTTTTCAGAGGAGAAATGGCATAACTTTGGTAGGGGCGAGCCGCTGGTTCGTCCTTGGACATGGCTGCGCCATGTCCCTACCTGCCTTAGATCACCATCATCGAGCCGTCGTCGCTCCAGTCGCTGGTGCCGGCGGAGCCGACCACATTGAGCTGGATGTTGTGGATCTGACCGGGAATCAACGCCTTGGCGTCACAACGCCGCTTCTTAAGGACGCCTTATTTTCTGCTGCCGTGGCGCAGGCGAATCCGGCACTGGCATCAAATCGAACATCCTGAACAGAGGCGCCAGATCGATCACCGCATTGGCGCCGATTTTAATACGTTTCCGAGATTTTGCGCGACCGAAGCCACTTCCACGCGGATCCCCCTGTATCGTCGCCAAAGCTCGACCCAGATTGGGATCCGATACGAAATGATCCACGCTTTCAGAAGCTCTGCGAAATCAAGCAGCAGTGATTACTTGGGCAGCCTCGTTGACACGCTGCCGGCCTTTACAATTTCTCGATCGTCGCCTGATCGAGCATCAAAAAGCCATCTCGCTCCCGGATTACTCCTTTTACCGTCACCGTTTTGGCGGCGTAGTCAGCGAGCTGGTTATTCAATGGTTCATTCGCGCCGACGAGCAGGTAAGCCTTGCCATCGGGTCCCTTGATGCCGACCGGCAGTCCCTTCTTGATGCAAGTTCGAGCGCAATCCGCGTGATCGGGTCCGCTGAGGTTGGAGGCAATGTAGCAGGCCATATCGAGCACTTCACCTGTCACTGTCACGGTCGAACCTTCAGTAGTTCCAGCGGCTGCGCCAATCACTGACCGACTCCGCCACAGAAAACCGCGATCTTTCTCGAGGCCGCGCAAGAAGAATCCGGCAATCCCTGCCAGCAACGCTACTGCTGCGGCGATCCGCCAAATGCGAGCCGGTGTTGGCGGCTGAGGAAATTGAATCGGGCGCTGCGCGATTATTGTTTCTCGTAACCCCTCAGGAGCATCTGCGCTGCGAAGCTTCGCGCGAATCTCACGATAACAGTTGCCTTGTTCCGCAAGCCACGCGCGCAATTCGGGATCGCGATCTGCCTGCGCCAGCGCGTCGGCAAACTGCCGGTCGTTATCGTCAACACCGGGCCGGTAGATGGAAAGAATCGATCTCGCTTCGCGGCTATCCATAAGATTGCTTCTGTTTCTCGACTGTAGCTCCATTCAGCAGCTGCAAAAGCTGCGATTTACCCCGCGCGATGCGGGACTTCACCGTTCCCACCGGCACGCCCAACACTTCCGCGATCTCTTTGTAGGCAAGGTCTTCGAGATAGTAGAGCACGAGAGGCGCACGGTAGTTCTCGTGAATTTGTTTCA
>DASYVG010000507.1:0-3270 GCA_035937255.1 Chthoniobacterales bacterium
CTCAATGAAGCTGCGCGGCGGTCCGCCTCGAGTCTCGTCTCAACTACTTTTTCCACGGTGCTGGGTTAAACTGAGGCTATGAGTTCGCCTTCCAGCCCAGCGCTGATCGATCTATTGCTCGCCAGCGGCGTGGCGTCGCGCGAAGAAGCGGCCCAACTCTCATCCAACCTGAACGGCGGCTCTTGGACGGCGCAGGTACTCGACTCCGGCAAGGTCGACGAGCAGCGGTTCCTGCAGGCGATCGGCAGCTTTTTCCGCGTGCCGGTCCTCTCGCTCGACACGAAGAAGATCGATCGCCAGACACTCTCGCTCCTGCCAAGCCGCTTCGTTTTTCAGCATCATATCCTTCCGATCGAAACGAAGGAGAACGCGGTCGTCCTGGCGACCTACGATTTGTTCAATTCGGCCGGGCGCCAGATCGCTTCGCAACTTTTGAAACGCCCGGCGGAATGGGTGCTGGTGCCGCGGGCGCAAATTCTGCGCGCGATGAAAACCGTTTACGGTGTCGGCGCGGAGACCTTCGATGAAATTCTAAAAACGAATCGATCGTTCGAGTCGTTGCAGGACGTCGAGACCAGCACCGACCTGAACGCCGATGACCCCGAAGCGTCGGTCGTCAAATTCGTGAATCAGATCATTCGCGAAGCAATCGTCGAGCGCGCCACCGACATCCACGTGGAACCGCTCGAAAACGATCTTCGCATCCGATACCGGATCGACGGAATTCTGCATGAGGTCGCGGTGCCGCCGCAATTGCGGCTTCTGCAATCGGCGATCATCTCCCGTCTCAAAGTCATGGCGCACATGGATATTGCTGAGCGCCGGCTCCCGCAGGATGGCCGCATCAATTTGCAGGCCGCGGCTCAGAACATCGACGTACGCGTTTCGACGATTCCGACGGTAAACGGTGAGTCGATCAGCTTGCGTCTGCTCAGCCGGACCGAGCAGCAATTTGGATTCGATCGCTTGGATTTGAGCGAACGGCAGAGTACGATCATTCGCAAGCTGCTGGCGCAGCCGAATGGAATCATTCTCCTCACCGGTCCGACCGGCTGCGGGAAATCGACGTCGCTTTATTGTTTTCTGAGCAGCATAAATTCAGTCCAGCGCCGGATTATCACGATCGAAGAACCGGTGGAATATCGGTTGCCCGGCGTTTCGCAAATCGACGTCAAACCAGAGATCGACCTCACGTTCGCGAAAGGACTGCGTCACATTCTGCGGCAGGATCCGAATGTCGTCATGGTCGGTGAAATCCGGGACGTCGAGACGGCGGATATTTCCATTCGCGCGGCCATGACTGGCCACTTGGTCTTTAGCACGCTGCACACGAACGACGCGGTCGGCGGCATCACGCGTCTGCTCGATATGGATGTCGAACCGTTCCTGCTGGCTTCTGTCGTGAAGTCATTCATCGCGCAGCGGCTTGTCCGCACCCTTTGCCCGGACTGCGCCAGCCCGGTCGACTATTCGCGGGAATTCCTGGCCGAGATCGGAGTCCCTGCCCAACTCGGCACACGTTTCCAACGCGGAGCAGGCTGCGACAACTGCCGGCAAACCGGATACCAGGGGCGGCTCGCGATTTACGAAATTTGCGTTGTCACCGAGCCTCTCAAGAAACTGATCATGCAGAAACGGGACGGAGGAGAGCTCAAGCAATGCGCCATCGTCGAAGGCATGGAGACGCTGCGCCAGGATGGCTGGCGGCGCGTCGCGCAAGGCAAAACGACCATCGAAGAAGTCGTGCGCGTGACCCAGAACGACGAAGTCATGGTCGAAACCACTCTCGAAAGCGCGCCAGCGACTCTGCTGTAGGCCCAATCGTTCTAGGTCAAATCGCTCGCGACCCGGGCTTCGCGCACTGGCGCTCCTGGAGACGGTGGCCGCGCGACGCGCAGCGCGAAGACTTCGCGCAGCATGCGAACGCTGTCGCGGAGGAAATCCACCTTGCTGCCTTCGTGATGATCCCAACGCACAGGGATCTCGCACATTCGAAGGCGAGCCTGCTGCGCCAGATATAGCAACTCGACGTCAAAACCGAAGCCGTCGGTTTGTGCAGCTTCGATAATCGGGCGGCAAACGTCCACGCGAAATGCCTTGAATCCACACTGCGTGTCCCAAAACGGCAATCCGGTAGAGACCCGAACCAGCAGATTGAAAACGCGACCGGCTTGTTCGCGCCGCCAAGGCTGGCGGCGCCCAATCAATTTCCGGTTCAAAGCGCGAGAACCAAAAGCGATATCCGCCTGTCCGGCGACGATCGGTTCGAGCAGCTTCGGCGCCTCGCTCATTGGCGTCGAAAGATCAGCGTCGGAAAACAAGGCCAGCGGTCGCGTCGCCGCGAGCAATCCGGCGCGCACGGCCGCCCCCTTCCCACGGTTCGGGCTATTCTCGAGCAACCGTGTCGCAATCCCGCGAGCGTAAGCGAACGCTCTCCCAGCCCTTTCCGAAGTCGCATCGGTGGACCCATCATTGACCACGATCACTTCGCTCGACGGGCTGTTCGCAAGGAGATACTGGATCGTCAGGCGCAGAGTCTCGCCGATCCGGTCGGCCTCGTTGAACGCCGGAATGACGACGGAGAATGCGGGCAACATGAATTCTTAGGGAACGATCAGCAGACGTGAGTCAGTGCGCCAGAAGTCCGCCTACTTGTAAATCTCGACCGTTGTTTTTCCGTCCACTCCCACCGTGCCGCGATACATCCCGGAGGTGTTGAAGGGCAGCACAAAGTGACCGGCTCGATCGACCGCGACAAGGCCGCCGGTGCCGCCCAGTTTCGCCACTTTCTCCAGCACCGCATTCGATGCGTCCGACAGGGAAAGGCCGCGATATTCCATCAGCGCGGAGATATCGTGCGCCACCACCGACCGGATAAAAAATTCGCCGTCGCCCGTAGCCGAGATCGCGCAGGTCTCGTTGTTCGCATAGGTACCGGCGCCGATGACCGGCGAATCGCCGATGCGTCCGACGCGTTTGTTCGTCATACCGCCCGTGGAGGTCGCCGCTGCGAGATCACCACTTTGATCGAGCGCCACTGCGCCCACCGTGCCGTGCCGGTCCACGTCGGAAATGATGAACTTCTTGCCGCCGACGCCGCCCGCCTTTTCCGCCTCCTTGATTCGCTGCAGCGCGTCCCAGCGCTCCGTTGTGTCGAAATATTTCTGGTCCACGACCTCGGCGCCAAGTTGTTTCGCAAAATCCTCTGCTCCTTCGCCCGTCAGCAAAACGTGCGGCGACTTTTCCATCACCATGCGCGCGATGGTGATC
>DASYVG010000508.1:0-2396 GCA_035937255.1 Chthoniobacterales bacterium
GATAGTTCCGTGCTCCGCCGCTGAGCAGACGCTCGATTTGGCTAGGGGTGGCATCGGCGCTTAGAACCACAACCGGAATCTCCGCCGTTGCTTTCTCCTGCTGCAAGCGCTGTAGCACTTCTGAACCGTGGATATCGGGCAGGTTCAGATCGAGCAAGATCAGTCTTGGGTGAATTGCCTGCGCAATTTTTAGGCCAGTCAACCCATGGGTCGCATGCCGCAAATGCAGCGCCGGCCGAACGTCCAGGATGCGGCTGATGAGCGTAAAGTTTACCTCGTCGTCCTCGATGTAGAGAATATCGCACGGCTCAGTGGGCATCGGCGAAGTCCCTTCTCCCGCCATCTCCGCTGTTTCGGATTTGTCGCCCAGCGCCCGATTAATGATCTCGAGTAATTCCCCCGCGGCCTTCCGAATGTGTTGCACGCTGTCCTCCTGGCACCCGCTTTCCGCTTGCAGTGCCAGAAGTTCCGCAAAGCCGCTGATCGTGTTAAGAGGACTGCGAAGTCTCTGATTCAATTTTGCGCGCAATTCCTCGGAGAGATCTGCGGCCTCCGGCCGGCTGCCGACGGCGCGCTGTCTATGCCGTGAGCCGGATTGATCGGACGGAGTTTCGGTTGCTCGCGTCTGAGGTGCGCCTGGTTCCATTTTCTATGTTCCGTTCAAGGCGGCCGGCTCCAGCTCCACATTCAGCCGGAGGCCAGAGGGAGCGTCGAAGACCTGATCACGCAACTTTCTCAGGAGATCCAGATCACGGCGCATCTTGTTTTTATGAGTGCAAAAAATCAGAGCAGTGTCTTCGCTGATCAAGCCCGCTTTAAATGCCGTAAGCAACGATTGATCGAACGTATGCCAGCCCATGGTATCGCCCGCCTCGATGATTTCCTGGAACGTTCGATTCTCGCTTTCGCCGTAGAGCAGGGTCTCGCGTGTGCGCAAGCTGCTGCCCATGATCTCGGTCACGAGCAGGCGGCCGCCGCCAATCTTGCTGACCAGCCGCTGGCTGACAACGTAGCGCAGCGTGTCCGCGAGTCGCTGTCGCACCTGTTGTTCTTCGTCCTTTGTGAACATGCCCAGAATACGGTTAATTGTCTGACCCGCATTGATCGTATGCAGGGTGGTAAAGACAACGTGTCCGGTCTCAGAAGCAGTCATCGCAATCTCCATCGTCGCCCGGTCGCGGATCTCGCCGACTAGAATTACTTTCGGCGCCTGCCGCAGCGCGGCTCGCAACCCGGTCGCGAAGTCCGGGAAATCTTTGCCGAGCTCGCGCTGATTGAAAATCGCACACTGATGCGAATGGAGGAATTCAATCGGATCTTCCAGCGCCAGAATGTGAATTCTTTGTGTCTGGTTCAACTCGTTTAACATCGCCGCCAGTGTGGTTGTCTTCCCACTGCCCGTGCTTCCGGTAACGAAGATGATCCCGTTCTTTTCTTTGATCATTTCGCGGAACACCGGCGGCAACCCGAGCCTTTCGATCGTTGGAATTTGCGTCTGCAATTTCCGCATCACGATGCCCCGTCGCCCATTCTGCTTGAAAATGTTGACGCGAAATCGTGCCAGTTCCGCCAGCGAATAGCTGCAGTCGCAGGAGCCAAATGTGGCCAGTTCCTGCGTTAGCCGATCGTTGCCAGTCATCACGTGCGCGGCAATCTGATCGATATGAGTCAGGTCCAACACTGACTCAGGCGTGTCGATCGGGAAATCCTCCAGCTGGCCATGCGCCTCCACTTGCGGAGGCTTGCCGACAGCGAAAAGCAAGTCTGACACTCCGTCGCCGCTTTGAATCATTGCACTCAGGAGGGCGTCGAGTGTTTGCTTATCCATTGACATTTCCGTTTCCAGCGAAATTACTCAGCTAGGATCGTGCCTCGGGCACCGTCTGGCAGAAGGAGACAGTTTGCGGTCGTCGCTCTCAGCTTAGCTCGCGAGAGCCGCCAATTCCCCCATGCGCAAACTACGATCGAGTGTTCCCAGGAATTGCTTCACATCGAGTGGTTTGGTTAAATAATCGGAAGCGCCCACTCGCATGAGGCGGTCGATCTGGCCGCGCGTGGCATCGGCGCTGATGACGATGATCGGAATCGCCGCGCACTGCGGATCGGCGCGCAGACAGAGCAGAACGTCTCGACCTGCCATGTCGGGCAGGTTGAGGTCGAGCAAGATAATATCGGGCTGAGTTTCCCGCGCCAGGTCGATGCCGCGAATGCCGTTGTTCGCGCTCAGCAATTTTACGCCGGGGCGGTATTGCAGCACGCGCTTGATCAAGAGGAGGTTGGAAAGATTGTCCTCAATGTAGAGGATGGTGTGTTCCCCATCGCTTAGCGCCGGTGAGGCCTCAGCCAGTGCTTCAGCCAATTCGGCGGTTTCAAGAGGGGATTTTACCCGCGCGAAT
>DASYVG010000509.1:0-2640 GCA_035937255.1 Chthoniobacterales bacterium
AGCGTAGTTCGGATGAACATTGCAAGTGGCAAAGGGCTCACCTTCCGTCAGAAACAATTGTTCTTATGTGCGTGGCGTAAGTCGATTTTGCCTCGTGCGTTCCCCCCAGAGGGCATCCCGGCGAGCGTAATCGAGCTTAGCCTGAACGACTGGCGTCTATCTACGCGGCACAACGGATGAGCGTGCCGACTTCAGGAACGTCTCCGCGGCCGTTGAGCTGCTTGACCAGCGCGACTCGGATGCTAGCCTCGGACACGTTTCCCATCTACAAACACCTCCGCGCATGAATATCTCAAAGACACTCATTTCCTCTGTCGCCATCGTGGCTGCCATCTGCATGACGGCCTCTCGTTCGACGCGTGCACAAAACCAGAGCCCTTCGACTGGCGGGATTCAGGAGATGATGACGCCGGACCAATTCCAAGCGGCGGGTCTGAATAAATTATCGGGCTCCGAACTCCGTAAGCTGAACGAATGGCTGCAGGGCTACCGGGAAACGACCGAGAAATCGGCCGAGCAGAAGGCGGTCAAAACCGGCAAGGTGACGCCAAATCTGGTCGTGAGCCGCATCGACGGCCCTTTCTACGGGTTGACCGGCAGCACAGTGATCGTTCTCCAGGACGGCACGAAATGGAAACAGGCCAACAAGACAGATCATTTCCAAGGTCCCGGCGGCGACAACCTCGGAGTCGCGGTTATCAAAGCAGGTCTATTCGGCTATCGGATGCGGATCGAAGGAACCCCGGAGTTCTACGTCGACCGCAGCACCAGATAGCGGCCTATCCGGTCACTGGCGCGGAACTCGGGAAATTCGCTAATCCAAAGGCTTCGTGCGTGAGCCGCGCCGCGCGTTCGGCTTCCTCTTCCGCGATGATGACCGCGATCTTTATCTCAGAAGTGGAAATCAACCGGATGTTGATGTGGCCTTTTCCCAAACAGTCGAAAAGCCGCGCCGCCACTCCGGAATGGGACCGCATCCCGATGCCGACAACACTCAGTTTGGCCACGCCGTTTTGAGCTGTCACGCCCAGAGAGCCGATTTGCGCGGCAATGGGCGCCAGCAGTTGCTCCGTTCGCGCCAGTTCCGATTCGTGCACGGTGAAAGACAGATCAGTGCTAGTGCTGCGCACGGATACGTTCTGCACGATCATGTCGACGCTAATGTTGGCGGATGAGATCGCGGAAAAGATCTGAGCAGCAATCCCTGGCTCATCCGGCACGCCCATGACGGTGACCTTTGCCTGTTTGCGGTCGATGCTGACGCCGCGCACGACGACATCTTCCATGTTCGCCGTCTCTTCCCTGGCGATCGTCCCTGGGCTGCGGTTGAAGCTGGACCGCACCTCAAACTCGATGCCGAATTTTTTTGCAAACTCGACGGCGCGAGATTGCATGACCTTCGCGCCCGCGCCCGCCAGTTCGAGCAGTTCGTCGTAGGCAATTTCGTCCACTTTTTGTGCATCCTGCACAATGCGCGGATCGCATGTGAAGACGCCGTCGACGTCCGTAAAAATCTGACAAGCATCGGCGTTCAAGGCGCCCGCGAGCGCGATCGCGGTCAAATCGGAGCCGCCGCGACCGAGCGTCGTCGTTTCGCCTTCGGCCGTTTGTCCCTGGAAACCGGCCACGATCACAATGTAGTCATCCGCGAGCAACTCGTGGATCTGCTTCGGCGAGATGTGAGCGATTCTTGCTTTCGTGTGCGCGCGGTCGGTCACTACGCCAGCTTCCGCGCCGGTTAGGGAAACAGCTTTCGCTCCGAGGGCGTTGACGGCCATGGCGGTGAGCGCAATCGCGGCTTGCTCGCCGGTGGCAAGGAGAACATCCAGTTCGCGCTCGGTTGGGTTGGGCGAGACCGCTCGGGCGCGACTGACCAACTCATCCGTCACGCCAGCCATGGCGGAAATTACAGCGACAACTTTGCAACCTTCACGCTGGGTCTCGATCAGACGCCTCGCCACATTCTGAATGCGCTCGGGGTTGCCCACCGAAGTGCCGCCATATTTCTGCACGATCAGGCGCATGGCGGCAGAGCGAGACTCGAAGCGGTTTCAAAAGTCCTGTAGCGGCGGTCTGTGACCGCCGAACGGTGTGCACGTCCGAGGCAGGAACGGCGCTCACAGAGCGCCGCTACAGATGCAAACCGACTTTCGGAACCAGTTCTCACGAAAGGAGAGGAGCAGGACACGGAATCGGATCGTTTTCGCCGATGGCGCGGCGGTGTCAACTCAGATGCGTTCAGAACGACAACGCGCGCAGTACTTCGTCCGCATTCGCGGGAACGGGCGTGATCGCGGCCGCTGCTTGCAGCACGCTGTCGGGGTCCTTTAGTCCATGACCGGTCACCGTGCACACCAGGGCGCTGCCGTCCTGAATTTGATCGGTGCGATAACGCGACGCGCGTGCTGCGTCGCAGATTTTGAAAAGCCCCGCGATCGGTGCTGCGCTGGCCGGCTCCACGAAGATTCCTTCTTTTGCTGCGAGCCATCGCTGTGCACTCAGCATTTCCTGATCCGTCACGACATCGACGGCGCCATCTGAATCGCGCAGCGCGGCCACCGCTGTTTGCCAGCTCGCGGGATTGCCGATCCGAATGGCTGAAGCAACCGTCTCCGGGTTTTCGATCACACGATCGTAGAA
>DASYVG010000510.1:0-3225 GCA_035937255.1 Chthoniobacterales bacterium
AGCGGAAACGATGGTTGGAAAAACGGTGACCACATTGACGCCCATCGACTCGCGCGGCGGCAGGATTTTCGTCGAAGGTGAGTATTGGAACGCGGTCAGCGATACGCCCATCGAAAAAGGCGAAGTAGCAGAGATCGCAGCGGTGCAAGGATTAACTCTTAAAGTAAAAACCAAAAAAGGATAAAGCCATGCCATTACTCGAAGGACCATTGAAGTTAATTACTTGGGCCATACCCCTCATCATCCTCGGCATGATCATCCTGCCGCAGGCGATCCGCATCCTGCGCGAATACGAACGAGGCGTGATTTTCCGTCTCGGAAAATTACTCGGCGCAAAAGGGCCAGGGCTGATTTTCCTCATCCCGATCGTCGATCGAATGGTGCGAATGGATTTGCGCGTCGTGACCATCAGCGTCGAGAAGCAGGAGGTGATGACGCGTGACAACGTGCCGGTGACGGTGGATGCGGTTGTTTATTTCCGCGTGGTCGATCCGCAAGCCGCGGTCGTGAAAGTGGAGAACTTTCTCAAAGCCACCTCGCTGATGTCGCAGACGACGCTGCGCAGCGTCCTCGGCCAGGCCCCGCTCGATGACCTGCTTTCGCAGCGCGAGTCGATCAACCTAAAGTTGCAGGAGATCATCGACCGGCAAACCGAACCGTGGGGCGTCAAAGTCACGGCGGTAGAGGTAAAGGACGTGGCGCTGCCCGACACCATGAAGCGCGCGATGGCCAAGCAGGCCGAAGCCGAGCGCGAGCGCCGCGCCAAGATCGTCAACGCCGAGGGCGAATTTCAAGCGGCGGAAAAAATGGTGCAGGCCGCCGCGATGATGAGCAAGGAGCCGATTGCGCTGCAACTGCGGTTCCTGCAAACCATGCGCGAGATTTCCAGCGAGCACAACACGACGACGTTTCTTCCCGTCCCGATCGATCTGTTCACACCCTTCATGCACAAGAACGATCCACCCAAGCCGTAGGTTCTTCGAGGCGATAATGAAGCCAGCCGGTCGAAGTTCTGCGCGGAACAAGATAAGCTTTACACGCAGGCGAACCTGAAGAAGTCAAGAAATGCAGATGTTTTCGAGCCGGAAGCCTGAACCAGCGGTGCCGCCAATAGAACCGGCCAAACCATCCGTCAACCCTGAGCAGTCCAACCGCCCATCCACGCCGCCGCCATCCAGCGGTCTTCTCTCGAGGGGAGTCTCGATCAAAGGCTCGGTCAAATTTCTTAACGAACTGCTGATCGACGGCGACGTGGAAGGCGCGATCGATTCCACTGGAACGCTCACGATCGGGGAACACGCGCACATTCGCGGCGAAATCAGGACGAGATCGGTGAAGGCGCGAGGAACGATCGAGGGCAATATTTTCGCGACTGAACGCTGCGAACTTCAGGCGGGTTGCACGTTGCGCGGGGACATCGAAACGCCGCGACTCGTGGTTGATGAGAACGCGACGTTTCTCGGCAGCGCGAAGGTTGCGCCGAAAAAGTGATTCCCGATTCCTGACCCGGCTCCATCCCTACTGGGATCCGCTGCGCGGCGAGCCGCGCTTCGAGAAAATCGTCGCCTTGCTCGCGCCGCGGGAGAATCGCCGAGCCGATCGCGGCGTCCTCTAGATCTGCTCCACAGTCTTGCGGGGTCGCAAAGGAGCAGAAGGGGTCAGAGTGGGGTCAGTCTGGGCTTGCATTAATTTCTCGGACAGTGCGATAGGGTAATTTGGTTTAGTTGAGATTCAAAGTTAATCGGGCTGCGATAAGCCAGACTGGAGTGCAGTCTGGTGCGGTTATAGAAGGTCTCGATATAGTCGAAGATGGCCGTGCGCGCTTCGGCGAAGGTAGCCAGGCGACGATGATAGACGAGCTCGTATTTGAGGCTGCTCCAAAAGGATTCGATAAAGGCGTTATCGTAACAGTTGCCTTTGCGGCTCATGGAGGCGATGAGTCCGTGCTGGGTTAGGACTTGCCGGTAAGCGGCGCTGGCGAACTGGCTTCCGCGATCGGAGTGGAGGATGAGGGTGCGAGTTGGCCGGCGCTGGCTAATGGCCATGCGCAGAGCGGCAATGACCAGTGGAGTATCGAGGCTTGGACTCATGGCCCAACCAACGACTCGTCGAGTGCAGAGGTCCAGGACCGTCACGAGGTACAACCAGCCTTGAGCGGTGAGGATGCCGGTGGCATCGCTGACCCAGATTTGATCGGGTCGTTGCACGGTGAGGCCTGGGAGACGGTTGGGGGCAATCGGTCCACCATGACGGCTATCGGTCGTAGCCGCGCGATACTTGGAACGGCGTCGGGCAAAAAGCCGCTCTGAGCGCATGAGCCGGGCGATGCGATTACGTCGTCCTGGACAGCCCAGAGCATGAGCTAAGCGCGGGCTGCCATAGGTCTGGCGACTGCGCGTAAACTCCTGGTGGATACGCGCACGCAAGTCGGTGTTTTCGACCTGGCGCAGACCGGGTTTAACTCGTCTCTCCTTCCAGTCATAATAGCCGCTGCGCGAGACCAGGAGCGCTTCGCATAACCAGGCTACCTTATAACGTTGGCCGCTCATCTGCTCGATTCGGGCATACCGCTGTGCGGCACTTCGGAGAGGATGCCCAGTGATTTTTTTAACACTTCACGCTGCTCCAGGAGTTTGGTGTTCTCTGCGCGCAAACGACGGATCTCCGCCTCCAGTTCCTGGGCGCTTCGTTTTGGCTTGGGCTCGCTCTTCAGCGCACCTGGTCCGCGCTCAAGGTGCGCCCAGCGATAGAGCAACGGCGGACGGATGCCTAGCTCGGTCGCAACCTTGGCCGCACTGCGACCACTGGCGCGCCAAAGCTCCAGAGCTTCTTGTTTGTATTGATCGGTGTAGCTCGACTTGCGACGAACCGGCTTGCTTAACTGTGTCTTCATGTGGGTTCCTTGGGTTCTCGACCCTTTGCCCACTGTCCGTCAAATCAATGCAACCCCAGACTGAACCCACTGCCTCCCATCGCGGGTGTCGGTGGCTCCAGTGAGATGAAGAGCGCGATCTCCGCTTTCTCGCGTTCGCGCACGTGATTGAACGCGCGCACCTCATCCGGCTTGATCCCGCCGCCCTTCACGCTCGCCACGATCTTGCGCACTACCTTCCGGTCGAGATCGCGAAAGAATTTCACCCCGTCGATGCCGGTGTCCGCGCCTTTCTTCTTCCCCTGGAATGGCTGCGCTTCCACGAGCGAGACCGCCCACCACTGGAATTGATA
>DASYVG010000511.1:0-3819 GCA_035937255.1 Chthoniobacterales bacterium
CAACAGAGCTAAGCCATGCCATCAAAGGCGCGGGATGCTCCGAAGCGTGGACGACCGGCGGTTCGTCGCTGCCATCCGGATGTACGATTTGCGTTTCGAGCGAATTCCGATTGCGCGAACGCGATATCACATTATGATATCGCGGATGCGAACGATGATCGATTTGCCAGAGGAGCAGGTGCGAAAGCTCGCGGTCCTGTGCCGGAAGGAAAAGATCTCGCGAGCGGAAGCAGTCCGGCGCGCCGTCGGGCAGCTCCTGCTCCGCTCCACTGGCGGCGATTTAAAGTCCTTCTTCGGCGCTTCGACCACCCGCGGCAGCGTCGCGCGGCAGGTAAAAAAGCTGCGCTCGGAGTGGAAAGCGCGTGCTTGAATGCGCTGATCGACAGCGACGTTCTCCTCGATTTCCTGGATGGCTTCGCCCCGGCAGCTGCCGAGTTGGCGCGCTATCGCGAACGCTCCATCAGCATCGTCTCGTGGATGGAAGTGCTGGCGGGCGCGAAGAGGGAGCATGACGAGGAAACCCGTCGCCGTTTTTTCGGCCATTTTCGCACGGTGCCGCTGAGCGAGGCGGTCGCGGAAGAAGCCGTGACGCTGCGACGAACGCATCGGCTGAAGCTGCCCGATGCGATCATCTGGGCGGCCGCGATTACCGAGCGGTGCCTGCTGGTGACCCGGAATACCAACGATTTCCCGGCGAACCAGCCAGGCGTGCGGTTCCCCTATCGGCGCTAAGCGGAGGACGACCCAGGATAATTGGTAGGGCGCGACCGCCGGGCGCGCCGGAGCGTGGACGGCCCAGCGGCCCGTCCCTACCATTTATGAGATTGTCCGGCGGATGAGTAATCGCGATTCGTCGGCGCCGTCCGACTCTAATTGTAGGGGCAAGCGTTCCCGCTTGCCACCGCCCCGGCAGGCGGGAGCGCCTGCCCTACAATTATCTTCCACGGTGGCGGTATTCTAGACAGGCTTAACTAAAGCGATCTTCGGTCCAGGGATCGGCGGTGTTGCTGTAGCCGCGCACTTCCCAGAAGCCGGGACGATCTGCCGCGGCGAATTCAATCTCACGCACGAACTTCGCTCCTTTCCACGCATACAGTTTCGGGATGATGACGCGGGCCGGGCCGCCATGCTCGCGCGTGATCGGTTTGCCATCGAACTGCGTGGCAATGAGGACGTCGTCATCGAGGCAATCTTCCAGCCGCACGTTGGTGCTGTAGCCATCGTAGCTGGTAAAGAGAACATGCTTCGCCTCCGGCTGCGGCTGCACGAGCTCACTGAGCGTGAAAAAAGCGACCCCGCTCCAGCGGCAATCGAATTTGCTCCAGGTGGTGACGCAATGGAAATCGCTCACGTCTTCGAACTGCGGAAGCGCGTTCCACTCCGACCATGTGAAGGTCTGCGGATGCTGCACCAGCCCCGTGAGCGCGAGGCGCCATTGCTCCAGCGGCACGTCCGGGCGGAGGCCGAGATCGAGCACGGGAAAACCGGGGGTGAGATGTTGACCGGGCGGCAGGCGGTCTTCCGACCGGACCGCGGGCCTCGCTTTGCCGCTCATTTTCCGCGCCCAACGCTCTTTGCGCTCGATGAAGCTCGGCTGCGGCTCGGTCATGCGCTTCCAGTTTAGTGGTTGCGGCTCCAGCTGCAACGGATCGGCCCACGCAGCTGAATGCCGCCCGCCTTTCTTTGCTTACGGGCTTCGCGGACCTGCACGCCGCCGCGGTCGCTGCGCGGCTGGAAAAGCGCAGGAGCGCTAGACCGAGGTTTGCCGCGTCTCGAGCAGTTTGATCGCGTCGCGTAATTCGGCGGCGCGTTCATAGAGTTCGCTTGCGATCGCGACTTCCATTTCGCGCTGCATGATCTCGAGCTTCGAGAGCGGCCGCTTCGAGCTGACTTCCTCGAGCCATTCTTCCAGAAACGCGAGCTCGGAACTTTTGCCGGCCAGTTCCGGAAAGGGCGAGCCCTGGAAAAATTCCTGAATGGCATCGCGGCCTCGTTCGATCTCGCGCATCGCCTCCGCGAATTTTCCGTCGCCCAGAAGAATGGAAGCTTTCGCGCGCGTGTTCATCATGAGCACGTAGGGGCGAAATTGCTGGAAGCTCCAGCCGAGCTCATCGCGCTCGATATGCGCGGCGACAAAGCTGAAGAGATCGAGGTTCCGTTGCGTGTCGCGGACGACGCCCAGAAAATCGTTGATCTGAAACAGGCTCAGATAGCGGTGATAATACTGAATGCCTTCCTGTTGCAGCTCGTTGCATTCATCGGTCTCGAGATCGTAACTTTCCCCCCGCCCGTCGGCCCGCGCGGCACGGCGCTGATGATAAACCAGAAGCGACTCGCAATTGTGCGGACGCTGACCGTCCGGGCGGCCCTGCATTTCCATCTGGAGAATACCGAGGTCGATGCGCAACTGCAGTTTCTCCGCGCCATCGAGGCCGACGACTTTGCGGACTTTGATGACGCCGGGTTCGTGCGGCCAATCTTTCAGGAGCGTATTGAGGTCAAGGCTCATGGTTAGATCAACGTTCGGATAATCACTCTCTCTTTGTCAATGGCTTCTGCATGCGTCACTCGTCGTCTTTAGTTCTTCGCCGCTGCGTCCGCGGCAGATGCGCGGGCGGAAGTTGAGACGAGATGGCGCGCCCCATTCTTCAATCGGACGACGGCGAAAACAGCGCAGCGTCGCGTTGCCAAGACGGTGGATTTGGCACAATCTCGCGCCCGTGGAGCAGGAGATTGACGCGTTTATCCGCTTCCTCGCGATCGAGCGGGGTTTGTCGGATAACTACCAGCTCTCGACGCGCCGTTCGCTGGCCGAGTTCGCGGCCTGGTGTTCGGCGGCGCGCCAGATCACGGACCCGCGCGCGGTGACGCAGCCGCTCATCAGCGACTATCTCGCGCATCGCAAACGCGGCGGACTGGCCGCTTCGTCGATCAAATTGATCGTGGTGGCGTTAAAAATTTTCTTCCGCCATCTCGCCGGCCAGGGCGGGCTCGAGCGCGATCCGACTGAGACGCTCACGCTCCCGCGCATCGAGCGCTATCTGCCCGAGACGTTGAATGAGCTGCAAGTTCAGCAGTTGATCGAATGCATCGACGCGTCGCAACCGCTCGGACTGCGCGATCGCGCGCTGCTCGAGCTGCTCTACGCGAGCGGACTGCGCATTTCCGAGCTGGCGAATGCACGCCTGGAGAATTTGGACGTCGAGGAGCGAATCATTCGGGTGACCGGAAAAGGAAACAAAACGCGGCTCGTCCCGGTGGGCCGAAAAGCGTGCGCGGCGATCTCCGCTTACGCGAAGAACGAACGTCCAAAGTTCGTGAAGCGACGGACCGGGAGCGAAATATTTCTCTCGGTGCGAGGGACGAAGCTGACCACGGTAAGAATCTGGCAAATCGTAAAAAAACGGGCGCGCGTCGCCGGACTTGAAGCGAACGTTTACCCGCATTTGCTGCGACACAGTTTCGCGACGCACCTGCTGAGCAACGGCGCCGATCTGCGCATCATCCAGGAAATGCTCGGACACGCGGACATTTCCACTACGCAAGTTTATACGCATGTGGATCAGCAACGGCTCAAGGCGGTGCATCGGAAGTTTCATCCGCGCGCGTGAAGCGAGTTTCAGCGCCTTACTAGAAGCGGTTTCAAAAATCGATTTGTAGGGCGTTTCTGTGAAACGCCAATCGAGGTGCCCCGGAGAGGCGTCTGACACAGACGCCCTACAAATGGGGTCAAAAGAATTTTTGAAACCAGTTAACCAGTTCTAATCATTCGGAGAGAATCATCCCTTCTCTGCGTTCTCAACGCTCTCGGCGTTGTAG
>DASYVG010000512.1:0-1737 GCA_035937255.1 Chthoniobacterales bacterium
TGTTTGCGGCTAAACGTTGTGCTCGGGACGAACCGCTAGAAGCGATCTCGACATGAAACTAATCTTCCAATTTCTCACCGCGACGATCCTGACGACGATTGCTTCCGCCGGCGAAACGGAAACTTCTTCACCGACGCCGACATCAGAGCCGCGCTTCAAAATCTCCGGCTGGATCGATAGCGGGATTACGCTCAATCCCGGTTCACCGAGCGACAGTCAGAACTTCGGCCGCATTTTCGATGATCGCGCGAACGAGCCGATGTTGAACCAGCTCGTCATAAATCTGGAGCGCGCGCTGGCACCGGAACTCGGTGCGTTCGATTGGGGCTTCAAACTGCAGTTCATGTACGGCAGCGATGCGCGCACGATTCATTCGCTCGGGCTGCTTGATCGCACGACCGATGACATCGTTCAGCCGGACATCGTCGAAGCGTACCTCAACTTGCACTTCCCCATGATCACGGATGGCGGGCTCGATTTGAAACTCGGCAAGTTCGTCACGCTGGAAGGAGCTGAGACGATCGATCCGCGGACGAACTTCTTCTATTCGCACACTTACATCTTCAACTTCGGTATTCCCTTCAACCACACCGGCGCGCTCGCGACTTTCCACGCCGCGAAGTGGCTTGATCTCTACACCGGTGTGACTCGCGGCGTAAACACGAGCATTGACGACAACAACGAGAATCCGTCTTTCGATGGCGGCGTCGGACTAAATTTGTTGAATGGGAAGCTCACCGTTCTAGCATCGACTTCCATTGGTCCCGAAACCCCGCGCAACAATCACGATCAGCGCTACCTCAGCGACATCACTACGACGTGGAAAATCACCGACAAACTTACTTCCATCACCGATCTCAACTATGCGCTGGACGAGGCAGGCGACGCGAAAGCGTACGGCGTTGCGCAGTATCTCACTTACTCGATTAACAGCTGGCTCACGGTCGGCGTGCGCGGCGAGATCTTCCGCGACGAGAAAGGCTTCTATGTCGTCTCTTTCGCCGACAACCAGGATCCGATGCGCGCTTTGCGCGGTGCACCGACGACCGATCCGCGCACCGTGGGCGGCGGAAAGACTACTTACGGAGCGATTACGGCGGGAGTGAACATCAAGCCTCCGATGCCAAAGCCGATCAGCAGCCTGACGGTTCGGCCGGAAGTCCGCTACGATCGCGCACTGACGAATACTCGCCCATTTAACGATTCAAGCGATCGCGACCAGTTCACCGTGGGAATCGACGCGATCCTAAGTTTTTGATCCGCCGGGACGGATGATCGGGTAAGCTGGCTTGGCCAGATCGACGAAGGCCGCCCGAATCCGGGCGAAATTTTGGCGCGGATGAAGCGCGAGGAAGCTGCGACTTCACGTGGCCGGTTGAAGGTTTTCTTCGGCATGTGTCCCGGCGTCGGCAAGTCCTTCGCAATTCGAAGGCATCGAAGTCGTGATCGGCGTTGTTGAAACGCACGGTCGTGAAGAGACGGAAGCGCTGCTCGAAGGGCTCGCCATTGTTCCCCGCGCGCGGCTCGAATACCGTGACACTACCAGCGCCGAGATGATCTGGAGGCGATTTTGTTCTGGCATCCGCCGCTCGCGGTCGTTGATGAACCTGCCCACACCAACGCGCCGGGTTCGCGGCACCCGAAGCGTTGCTACGACCTGCTCGAACTTTTGGACGCGGGATCGGACATTCGCAAAGGGATCAGCCCTTACTCGGGCGTCTGCGGAACTAAATTTGA
>DASYVG010000513.1:0-5758 GCA_035937255.1 Chthoniobacterales bacterium
CGAAGGCAGACGAAGGCAAAAGCACCGTGGCCGATTCCGTCGCGGCTTTCGCGAGGATATCCATGAGGATGAAGGTCGGTAATCGGGACAGCTCTTCCGGTGTCAGACCGATTTTCACCGGATCTTCGCCGAGCGCGACCAGGGCGCGGATGCGACCGGTCCGGACGCCTTCTGCGATTTCTGGCAACCGTGCGCCAGGATCGTTCGTCAGGCCGAGGAGTCGTGCGCCGTTCGTGTTCGGGTTGCGATCCTCGCTCAGAAGAATGTCATCGCCCGGGCCGCGCCGTGGCACGATGTCCACGAGCTGCGCACCCAGAGTCTGCGTCAGGCGCGACGTCAACCAAAGTTCTTCATTGGTCATGCGGCCGGACGCGATGATCGCAATCTCCCAGCCATTGAAATGTTTCAGCTGCAGCGCCGCGTGCGTGATGGCGGTTTTCCAGTCCGTCGCGAGCAATTTCGCACCGTCGAAAATCCGCGGCTCCAGCAACCGTGTTTCCGATTCGATATAGTCGAACTTCAGCCGGCCGTAGTCGCACATCCATGACGAGTTGACGGCATCGTTCTCGCGCGGCGTCTGCCGGTGAATGATCTCCTCCCGCGAGCCGATCACGGTGTTGCATCCGGTCGCGCAATTCGTGCAAAAACTCTTCGTCTCCTTCAAGAACCAGACGCGCATTTTGAACCGAAAATCGGAGGAGGTGAGCGCGCCGACAGGACAAATGTCGACCGTGTTGAGCGAGTAATTATTTTCGAGGCGCTTCCCCGGATGCGCTGTCAGCACGGTGTGGCTGCCGCGATCGATAAAGCCGAGGACATCGTCCTGCGCGATCTCCTGGCAGAAGCGAATGCAACGCGAGCAGAGGATGCAGCGCTCATCATCGAGTGTGACGCGCGGTCCAAGCTCGACGTTCTTCGGCTTCTTGACCTTGTTCTCCAGAAAGCGCGACTCGGCATTACCGTACTCGACGCTGAACTCCTGGAGTAGGCATTCGCCAGCCTGGTCGCAGATCGGGCAATCGAGCGGGTGATTGATGAGCAGAAATTCCATCACTCCGCGCCGGCATTCCTCCACGAGCGGTGTTGTGGTGCGCACGCCCATTCCTTCAGCAACGTCCTGGGCGCAGGAAATCTGCGGCCGCGGCATCCAGTTAATGATGGGTTTACCGTCTGCTCCGAGTTCCGGTTGGCGGTCTGGTCCCATCCTGGGCATCCCCATTTCGATCAGGCACATCCGGCAATTTCCCGGTGCGCTCAGCTTCTTGTGATAGCAATAACGGGGGATGTAACTGCCGGCCTGCTCGCAGGCTTCGATCAGCCGCGTGCCTTTCGGGAACTGCTGCCAGACTCCGTCGACCTGGACGTTCACCATCTGCGGGGTGACGGCAGTTTGGTCGTTCATTTTAATCTGGAAACCAGGAGACCAGGAATCAGAAGCTGACTTCCTCCGCGTTTGGTTTCGGTTGGTACTCGCGGCCGACTCGCTTCATCACCAGCCGCGTCGCCGCGAAGTTGAATAGGAGCGCATCACTTAAGCCGAGCGCCTTCAGATAAGAGCGGACGACGGCGAAATGGATGTTCTCCAGCGCGCCGATTGCCTTCAATTCGACAATGACCGTCGACTCAACTAGCAGATCAAGTCGATGCTCTCCGGGCTGCCCGCGATAGAAGATCGGTACCGGCTTCTGCCGTTCAAATGGCAGACCGAGCAGTCGCAGCTCAACCGCGAGCGCCTCTTCGTAGATCGATTCGAGAAATCCAGGTCCAAGCTCACAATGTATGCGCAACGCAGCACCAATGATGCGCTGCGTCAGATCCCGAGTCCCCAACTTTTCTCCTGGCTTTCTGGCTTCCAGATTCATCAGATCGTTCCGGCCGCGCCGGCTTTTTCCCATCCGGGATCGTGAGCCAGGGAGACCGTCGCGATCTCCCCTTTGTCGATCAACTCTCCCGGGGTGTATTCCGGCGGCAGCGCGGGAGGCGCCGGCTTCGTCGCGCGCGCGGCGAATTCATCGCGGAACTTCTCCACGAAACTCTGGGTCGGCCAGGCGCACGCTTCACCGAACGCGCAAATCGTCCGCCCGGCGATGTTGTCGGCTATGGTCTTCAAGGTGTTTGGATCTTCCGTCACGCCGCCGCCCAGCAGCATGCGGTCGGTGATTTTTTTCATCCAAAGCGATCCTTCGCGGCAGGGAGTGCACTGTCCGCAACTCTCGTGTGCGTAGAATTCATTGATGTTGTTCAGCGTCCAAACCATGTCCCTGGAATCATCGAGAACGATCACGCCGCCCGATCCGGCCATTGAACCTGCGGCCGCGAGCGAGTCGAAATCCATCGGAAGCTCGTAGAGCGAAGCGTCCCGTTCATGGGTTGAGCCGTCGGTGTGCTTATCCTTGAGCTTGAACATCTCGTCGGCGCGCAACACTTTGGCTGAGCTACCTCCCGGAATTACCGCTTTAACTTGACGGCCGTAGCGCGGGCCGCCGGCCATGTCGTAAATCAGCTGGCCCATCGTGATGGAGCCGACGTCGATCTCAAAGTAACCTGGGCGCTGCACATCGCCGCTCACGCAGACGATACGGGTGCCGGTGTTGTTGGGACCGCCCAGTCGCGCATATTCGGCGCCGCCCATTCGCAGGATGTGCTTCACGTGGCAGAGCGTTTCGACGTTGTTCACGATCGTCGGGGACATGTAGAGGCCGAGGATCGCTGGAAAATAGGGCGGCTTGATCCGCGGATACGCGCGCTTCCCTTCGAGCGACTCGATCAGCCCTGTCTCTTCGCCGCAGATGTAAGCGCCCGCGCCGCGATGAAGGTAAATTTCGCAGTCGAACCCGTGGCCGAGAATATCGCGGCCGAGGAAATTCTTTCCGCGCGCTTCTTCGATGGCACGTTCCAGAGTCCTGGCGCCTTCCGGGAACTCCCCTCGGATGTAAATGTAAGCCGTCTTGACCGCGAGGGCGAAGCACGAGATGAGAATGCCTTCGAGTAATTGATGCGGATCTTCGTGGATGATGTAGCGATCCTTGAACGTGCCCGGCTCAGATTCGTCCGCGTTGCAGATCAGATAGACCGGCTTCTGTTCGTCTGGCTTGATAAAGCTCCACTTCACGCCGCAGGGAAATCCGGCGCCTCCGCGGCCGCGCAGACCCGACGTCTTTACTTCGTTAACGATGCCGGCCCGCGTCATTGTGACCGCTTTCCGGAGCTGCTCGTAACCACCATTTTTGAGGTAGCAGTCGAGGTCGGGCGTGTAATCCTCGCGGCCAATGTTCCGGAAAATAAGGCGATGCTCCAGCGGGTGGGGCGGGTGCACGAAACGTCGCGAGGGCGCGTCGAGAATCTGGGCAGCGTGGTCGGGGTGCACACTCTCGTGCAGTTCATCCTCGATCATGCAGACAGGGGCCGTCCCGCAGCTCGCGAGACACTCTACAAACTCGACGCTGTATTGGCCGTCCGCACTGACCGCGATCGGGTTGTGCATGCCCGTATCGTGTTTGGGCAGATCGATTTTACAGGCTTCCGCCAAACGGTCGCGCAGCTCGTAGCTGCCAGCCAGCGCACAACTCAACGTTCGACAAACGCGGATATGTTTTTTGCCCGCCGGCTTTTGCCGAAACATCGGGT
Organism: Chthoniobacterales bacterium; assembly: GCA_035937255.1. Taxonomy (GTDB): domain Bacteria; phylum Verrucomicrobiota; class Verrucomicrobiia; order Chthoniobacterales; family UBA10450; genus JACCXL01. The sequence continues at coordinate 3,628 of DASYVG010000513.1, forward strand.
AGAACGTTACCAGCTCGAGAATATTGATCGGCTGCAGCTCGAGTTTGGCCGCGATCCAATTGACCCCTTCGTCGCTGATAAATCCGAAATGTTCCTGCCAGAGGTGCAGGAGCGGCATGGACGCGCTGCGCTTTCGCTCCAACGGATAACGAAGGATGGCCTCGTCCATCTTGCGCTCCAGCTCGGCCGGAACAGTGCTCGATGCGAACGTCTCCGATGCCACAAGCAATCTGATTACTTCGACAACGTGCTCTCTTTCGACTGCACCTTGTCGTCCTTGAAAACGATCGTGACGGATTCTTTTCCCTGCGCGTAGAGGTAGGTCGTTTTCTTTAAGACGAGCAGATCTTTGGTGTCGATCGAGGTCGGCGCGCCGAGGATTGATTCAACCTGCTTCTTCGTCATGCCCTCAGATACTTCCGCGACGTTAGCTTTCGTCAGCCGGTCGCCGGGAAGGCACGCCACCGCCAGGCCAAGGATCACGACGCCGACGGCTCCCGCCCGCCAGAGAAGGGAAGCGCGCACGGAACGTCTCGGCGTTGGCGCGCTAGCGCCCAAGGTTCGTGTCTTTTCCATCTACTTCTTCATTTTTAAATGTAACGATCGCGAACTTCGTCCCCTCTTCGTAACGATAAGTCGTCTTTTTGTAGATGATCACATCCTTCGTCTCCACAGTGGTGGGAGCCCCGAGAATCTTTTCCACCTGGCTCTTGCTCATGCCGGTTGTGATTTGGTCGTAGTTGGCGCTGGTCAGGCGTGAGCCGGAAAGCGCCCCGCGCTCACAGCTGGTGAAGGCGAACAGCACGAGGGCAAAGATAATTCCGCAGCGGCGTCGGAGATGATGATCGATTTTCATGGTGACTACCGGTCGCACTCGCCCATCACGAAGTCGAGGCTGCCGAGCACCGCCACCACGTCGCTGATCATGCAACCGGGCAGCAGCTCGGGCAAAATGCTCAGATTCACGAACGAGGGCGCGCGGATCTTCAGCCGATGCGGCACGCCGCCCCCTTTGCTGTTGATGTAAAACCCTAGTTCGCCCTTCGGATTCTCCGCCGCGAAATAAATCTCCCCCGGCGGCGCATCCAGTCCCTCCGTCACTACGATGAAGTGGTGAATCAACTCTTCCATCTTCGTCATAACCCGCGCCTTCGGAGGCAGCGCATTCTTCCAATCGGCCACATTGATTGGGCCGGTTGGCATTTTATCGATAACCTGTCGCAAGATTTTGACGCTCTGCCGCATTTCCTCGAGGCGCACCAAGTAGCGGTCATACGCGTCACCCGCGGTCCCGACGACGACCTCGAAGTCATACTGGTCGTAATCCAGATACGGGTGTTTGCGCCGGAGATCGTGCTCGACGCCGCTGGCGCGTAAGTTCGGTCCCGAAATGCCGTAGGCGATGGCGCGATCTTTCAGGATCACGCCGATATCTCTGGTCCGATCGACGAAGATCCGATTCCGGGTCAGCAGTTTATCCACCTCATTCAGTTGCGGAAGGAAGCCATCGAGAAACTGCTCAAGCTGCGGGAAAAACGACGGCGACAGATCCCGAATTTGTCCCCCGACACGAGTGTAGGAAGTGGTGAAGCGCGCGCCCGAGATCACCTCGCATAGATTGTAAATCTTTTCGCGCTCGGCGAAGGTGTACATGAAAACGGTGAGCGCGCCGAGATCGAGCGCCATCGCGCCGATCCCCATCAGATGGGCCTGGATGCGCGCCAGTTCACAACAGATCACCCGGATAGCCCGGCCACGCGGTGGGACTTCCCAGCCCATCAGCTTTTCCACCGCCAGGGCGTAAGCGACGTTGTTCGCGAGCGGCGCGAGATAATCCAGCCGATCCGTGTAGGGCACGAACTGGTTGTACTGCATGTTCTCTGCGATTTTTTCGTCGCCGCGATGCAGATAACCGATGTCGGGAGTGGCTTTCACAATCACTTCGCCATCGAGTTCCAGCACGAGCCGCAGAACGCCGTGCGTGGCGGGGTGGGAAGGGCCCATGTTGAGCACCATTTTCTCCCCAATATCGTCGTCGGATTGATGCGAATCGCGCAGTTTGGCGTCCGCCGCGACGCTGCGCGTGACGGCATCAGGAGATTCGATTTCGCGCGTCGTAAAAGCCATAAGA
>DASYVG010000514.1:0-7067 GCA_035937255.1 Chthoniobacterales bacterium
AGGGGCTATTGTCCCCGCCCACTTCATTGATCGGCAGCAGCTGAACTACCTTGAAACCAACCTGCACGGCCCAGTCGATGAACTGCCTGAGCGCGCCCAGGTCGCCAATTCCGAGATCATTCTCCGTGCGCAGCGCAAAGAGCGGGACCAGTATGCCGGCAATCTTTTTTTCGGGCGAAAGGTCCATGCGCCGGTGATCCCTAGGCGCGCCCAACCTGCCAATCTTCCACCAGGTCCGACGGGATCTCTTTCAAGAAACGCGAGGGCCGTTGGAACATGTCACCGTAACCGGCATTCAAACGCATCAGCGGATACGTAAGGTAGAGTTCATCGCGGGCGCGCGTAATAGCCACGTAAAACAAGCGACGCTCCTCCTCAATCGCGTCGCGTGTTTCCAATGATCGTGTGCTTGGGAACATCCCGTCGGTCAGCCAAATCACGAAAACGGTGTGATATTCGAGACCCTTCGCCTGGTGCACGGAGGAGAGGTTGACCGACTCTGTGTCGGCGGTTTGGTTCGGAGCCGCCTCAGCGTCCACGTTGCTGATCAACGCGAGCTGCGACAGGAACTCGTTCACGTCTTTAAACTGTTGCGCGAAAGCTGCGAGTTGATTGAGATCCTCACGGCGTAGTTCGTAATTCGAGAAGTTGGCTTTCGCATAGTCATCGTAAACCGCCGCGACCACTGATGTGATCATTTCTGAAGGCGGATTCGGCTGTCCATGGGGGGCGATCTCATCCAGCGTGAACGCGAGTTGCTCCCACGACTTTTTCGATTTCGCGCTCACGTGCATGACCAGCAGTCGCTCGCTCCAGCTCGTGATTTCCGCCTTCGCATCGAGCGATGCTTCCCACGCGCGCCAGAGATTGTCCGCGCTTTTCCCACCGATGCCCGGCAACAGCTTCACCATGCGCTTAAACCCCACTTCGTCGCGCGGGTTGGCGACGAAGCGGATGAAGGCCGAGACGTCCTTGATGTGCGCCTGCTCGAAAAACCGCACGCCGCTCGTGATCTGATACGGAATCCCGCGGCGTGAGAGCTCGAGCTGCAGTTCCACCGCGTGATAATGGGCGCGGTAGAGGATCGCGATCTCATCTAGCTCGATTCCTTCGTCGCGTAGCTCAAGTATCCGCTGCGCGACAAACTGCGCCTGCTCGTTCCCATCGGTGAGTGCCACGACCGCCGGCTTCAATTCGTTAGTCTCGCGCGTCGCGCTGAGTTGCTTGCGAAATTGTTCGACGTTCGCACTGATCGCGGCGTTCGCCACGTGCAGGATTTCCGGAACGCTGCGGTAGTTTAGCTCGATCTTAAATACCTGCGCGTCGGGATAGCGCTCGGGAAAGGCGAGGATGTTTTTGAAGTTCGCGCCGCGCCAGGAGTAGATCGATTGCGCGTCATCGCCCACCACCATCACGTTGCGATGCTCGGTCGCGAGCGTGTCGATGAAGTCCGCCTGGATCTTGTTCGTGTCCTGGTATTCGTCGACGAGGATGAATTGAAACTGCCGCCGATAAAAACTCGCGACCTCTTCGTGCTCCCTCAGCATGCGCAGCGTTTTCTCGAGGAGGTCGTCGAAATCCATCGAGTTTGTCGCCTTCTTCTTCCGTTCGTAGCGCGCGTGCACATCTTTGATCTGGTCCACTAACGGCAGGAAATATGGAAACTTCTCCGCGAGCAGTTCCTCGATGGTGCGCTCGGTGTTGACGGTGAAACTGAAAATGTCCGCGAGCACATCGCCCTTCGGAAAGCGGATCTCCTTCGGATTAATTCCCGCGCCCGAAACAACGGTGTCGATCAAATCCTTCTGGTCTTCGCGATCGAGAATCGTGAACCCGCTCGAGTAACCGAGCGCGCTTCCATGCCGCCGCAGCATCCGATTCCCAATTGAATGAAACGTCCCGCCCCACAGCCCGCTCGCGTCCACCGGCAGCAGATTCGCCACGCGATCAAGCATCTGGCGCGCGGCTTTATTCGTGAAGGTGAGGAGGAGAATGTTCCGAGGATCGACTCCGTTCTCGAGCAAGTAGGCGACGCGATAAATCAGCGTCCGGGTTTTTCCGCTGCCTGCCCCGGCGATCACTAAAAGTGGACCGGGCGACGCCGTTACGGCCGCGAGTTGCTGCTCATTCAGTTCCGCTGCGTAATCGATGCTGATCGTCGCCGAAGGTGCGCGCTGCAGCGTGTATTGGCGGGACATCGGGCGTAACGCTCCCGTGTCGAACCGGCCTCTTCAAACGGAATCTCCGGAGCTGCGCGGCAGCGCTCAACGCGGCGGAGCGGCGGGGCTGCGTCGTTTATGCCCGAGTTCTTCTAACAGCTCGATCTGAATCTGTTGAATCTCGAACAGGCGATTGTATTGCCGGCGCAGCAAATGATCGAGTTTCTCGTGCAGGTGCCGAATCTCCAGTTCCGCTTTTAGGTTGATCTTGTAATCGTTCTCCGCGCGCAACCGATCGCGCGCTTCGCTGCGGTTCTGACTCATCATGATGATCGGCGCCTGAATCGCCGCCAGGCAGGACAGAATCAGATTCATCAGGATAAAGGGGTAAGGATCGAAAGCGCGTGTCGCCAGCACGATGCCGTTCACGATGAGCCAGAGAAAGAGCACCGCTCCGAATAAAATGATGAAGCGCCAGCTTCCGCCAAAGGAGGCGATCTTGTCGGAGAGGCGTTCGCCAAAAGTCAGCTTCTTCTCAAATTGACCGCTAATATTTTCGGACAGAATTTGGTGCTCCTGCAGACTGTGGATGACCTCGTTGTCCAGTGCCGAAAGCTCCCCGATCTCGTCCTGGAGCACTTCCTTGACGTAGTTTTTCCGGAAGCTACCGAGATCGTCGAAACAGATGAATCCGTGCGGATCCCACTGCGGCACCTGCTTCTGGATGAACTCAGCGAGAGATGGCCGGATCACTTCCCCAATGGTCCCGTCTGAAGGGCGCTTCTGCTGCTGACAAACCTGGCAGGTCGATTTCGCGGGATGATCCATCGGAAACGGTCGGATGCGATCTTTCGATTAGAGCGCGTTGCCAGCAGATGTCGATTCCGTCTTGAACCGGGACCGCGCAAATCTAAGCTGCGTGCGATGGAAGAGGCAGAAGTTCCGCTCGAGCATCTGCAGGAACATATTCATCATCGCGCGGAGGAAAGCGGTGCGCGATGGATTTCCGGAGTGGCGCTCAGCACTGCCATCCTCGCGGTTCTGGCGGCCGTCGCTGGATTGCTTTCTGGAAGTCATGCGAATGAAGCGATGATGGATCAGATCGAAGCCTCCAATCAATGGAGCTACTATCAGGCGAAAAGCATCAAGGCATCGGTCCTCGAAGCCAAGCTTGCACTCGGCGCGGCGGCTGCGCCGCAGGATCAGGAGAAGGCGGCGCGTTACCGCGATGAGCAAAACGAGATCAAGGCGGAAGCGGAGAAGCATTCCGCGGATGCGAAAAAGAATTTCCACCAGCACGAAGTTTTCGCACGGGCCGTGACCATGTTTCAGATTGCAATCGCGATCGCCGCGATCTCGGCGTTGACGAGGCGCCGTCGCTATTGGTTTGTGAGCCTGCTCTTTGGCCTGACTGGTGCGGTTTTCCTCGTGCTCGGAACAATCGCACGCTGAATCAAGGCATGTGCTCGCACTACAATGAATAAACTGCACGACAAAAACATTTTGATCACCGGCGCGTCGCAAGGCCTGGGGCGCGAATTGGCGCTCGCGTTCGCGAAGAACGGCGCCGCCGGTCTTTCGCTGGCCGCTCGTCATCTCACCGCGCTCCAGAACGTTCGTGACGAAGTCCGCCAGATCGCATCGACCACCAATGTGCTCACGATCGAAGCGGACGTGAGCAAAGCGAAAGACATCGAGCGATTGGTCGCGACCACGCTGGACGCGTTCGCCGGGCGGCTCGACGTGTTGGTCAATAATGCTTCGACGATTGGACCGTCGCCGATGCCGTTCCTGCTCGATTATCCGCTGGAAGATTTCCAAAACGTCCTCCACACGAATCTGATCGGCCCATTTCTGCTGATCAAAAATTTGCTGCCAGCGATGATCGAGAACGGCGGCTCGATTATCAACGTCACGAGCGACGCCGGCGCGAACGGTTATCCGGGTTGGGGCGCTTACGGCATCTCAAAATTCGGACTCGAAGGCATGTCGCAAACCTGGGCGTCGGAGCTGGAAGAGACCGGTGTGCGGGTGAACTGGGTCGATCCTGGAAATATGAACACCGCCATGCACCGCGCCGCCGAGCCGGAAGAAGATCCGAGCGAATGGTCAGATCCCGTTTCCGCTGTGGACGTCTTTGTTTTCCTCGCCTCCGATGAATCCAAAGCAGTGACTGGGAAACGTCTGCGCGCTCAGGAAAATTGGAAGGGATTAACCGCGGAGAGCGCCGAGAACGCAGAGATGAAGGACTAAAAACCTCTGCGCTCTCCGCGTCCTCTTCGGTAAGACTCTGGCGATGGCGGCTCCGTTCACTTTCGTTCTTCCCGATGAGCTGAACGCCAAAGAGCCGCCGGAGCGTCGCGGAGTAGCGCGCGACCGTGTTCGACTCCTGGTGCTCGACCGCGCGACTGGCGCCATCCAACACAGCCGCTTCGACCGCCTGAGCGAGCATCTGCGCGCGGGAGATTTGTTGGTGTTCAACTCCAGTCGCACGCTCCCCGCGGCGCTGAATGCGTGCACCTCGCGCGGCCCGTGCCTCGAAGTGCGTCTGGCGCAGCATCTGCCGGATGATTCGTGGCTGGCGCTGCTCGTTTGCAAGGCGGGCGATCCGTTTGCGTGCGGTCTGCGCAGCGGAATGGAATTGGATTTTGGCCAAGACTTGCGCGGTGCAGTTTCCGATCGGGACGCGCGCATCCCCCGCCTGTGGAAAATTCGTTTTTCTAAATCCGGCACCGAGCTGGTCGATTTATTTTACCGTCTCGGCCAGCCGATTCGCTATGAATACGTTTCCGCGCCTTGGGATCTCGATTATTACCAGACGGTTTACGCGAAGGAGCCCGGCTCGGCGGAAATGCCGTCGGCTGGCCGGGCCTTTACCTGGCGCCTGCTTTTCCAACTGCGACGCCGCGGAATTGATTTCGCCTACCTCGTCTTGCACACCGGCCTCTCTTCCTATCTCGATGATGAGCTCGATCGCGCGCATCCAGTTTCGGAGGAAGAATACTTCTTGAGCGAAATTGCTGCGGCGAAGATCAAGCGCGCAAAACAAAACGGGGGACGTGTCATCGCTGTCGGCACCACCGTCGTGCGCGCTCTCGAATCGATCGCTCAGGAAGATGGACACCTCACGTCCGCGCACGGTTACACGCAACTCCATCTCGCAGCCGGCAGCCCGCTTCAAGTCGTCGACGGTCTTCTCACCGGATTGCACGAACCGGAAGCAAGCCATCTCGACCTGCTGAGCGCCTTTTTGCCAGCAGCGAAAATTCAGAATGCCTATGCCGAGGCGATTCGCGAACGCTACCTCTGGCACGAATTCGGAGATCTCAATCTGATCGTGTAAGAATCCCGGTGCTGAGCTGATCCTTTGCGGAAACGCAGCGATTTCGACTTCCGCCTTGAAGGGTCACCCGCGGAATCTAAGCTGATTCAATGCGCGTCCTCGCGATCGATGCATCCCTGCGCAGCACCGGCGTGGCGATTGTCGAAAGCAATGGCGGTAAACTGCACGCGCTGTATTTCGGCATCATCAAAAACAAAACGACGCTCCGCGCCTCGTCCTGTCTGGTCGCCATCCGCGATCGCCTGGCAGAACTCATCCACACGCATGAACCGGATTGCTGTGCGCTCGAGGCAGTCATTTTTGTGCAGAGTCATAAGACTGCGATTCTATTGGGCGCGGCGCGCGGCGCAGCGATTCTGGCCGCGGCGGAACGCGGTCTGCCGGTGTTTGAATATGCCCCTACCCGCATCAAACAGGCCACGGTCGGCCGTGGTGGCGCCGATAAAGGACAGGTAGCGTTCATGGTGCGGGCGTTACTTGGATTAACGGAAACGCCGAGTGCGGACGCAGCCGATGCGCTCGCCATCGGCTTAACGCACCTGCGCGCACAGGAAGCGGCGCGCCTCGGAGTTCCAGCCGGAGCGCGGATATGACGCGTGAGTTCCAGGTTCGTTGGCTGGGTCGCGTCGGGTTCGCTGAGGCGTTGGCCATGCAGGAGGAGTTCGTGGCGCAAAGAAAAAACGATCGCTCCTTGCCGGATGTGCTCCTGTTGCTCGAGCACGAGCCGGTTTACACCATTGGGCGAACGCCCGATCAGTCCAGTTTGCGCGGCAGCGCGCATCTGCCACACCCGCTTTTCCCGATAAACCGCGGCGGACAGGCGACTTACCATGGTCCAGGTCAATTGATGGGTTACCCAATTATCGATCTCCATCGCTGCGGACAGGATTTGCACCGTTATTTGCGCTGGGTCGAGGACCTGTTGATCGAGCTGCTTTCCCATTACGGCATTTGCGGTCACCGCCGCGAAGGACTCACGGGAGTTTGGGTTGAGGAGCGAAAGATCGCATCGATCGGTGTCGGCGTGCGTCATTGGATCGCCATGCACGGCTTCGCTCTCAATGTGTGCGGCGATCTCTCGCCCTTCAATCACATCACGCCCTGCGGCATCACTGGTGTCGCCATGACCTCGATGGAAAAAGAGTTCGCTCCCGGGTTGAGGGTGATAGATGTAGCGCTGGAGGTAGAAAAGATCGCGCCACGAAGCCTGCATGATTTGCGTCACGCCGCGGAGGTTGATTTCCCCATTTTGGCAAACACATGATCCCGCTCGAAGACACCGCCGGAGATATCATCGGAAAAGCGCAACGCGGACTTGGCGTGTCCGATAGTGAAGTAGCCAAGCGTGCCCGCGTTAGTTCGGAAGATCTGCGGAAACTGCGCGCCGGTCATTTCGACGAACTTGCGTTGTGGCGAATCGCGCCCGTTTTACAGCTGAGCGCGCGCGCGCTCGTCGATCTGGCGCAAGGGCAATGGGAGACACCGGCGGTGCGCCGACCGGGAGGCTTCGCGCAGTTCAATACTCGCTACGACGACATGTCGGTGAACGCCTATCTGGTTTGGGA
>DASYVG010000515.1:0-5169 GCA_035937255.1 Chthoniobacterales bacterium
ATTCCGAGCGCGAGATTTCGGCGCCGTTCAAACGGCCCGAGCTGCGCAACCGGATTCCCTGCGCACCAAAGTCCATCGCTACCTGCACCGCTTTTTTCATCGCGCGGCGATAGGCGATGCGGCGCTCGATTTGCAGCGCCACGTTTTCGGCGATGAGCTGCGCATCAAGCTCAGGTGTTTTGATTTCCTGAATGTCGATCTTGATCTGCTTGCCTTGCGCCATCTTCGAGATCTCTTCGGTCATCTTCTCGATCTCGGCGCCTTTCCGGCCGATCACGATCCCCGGACGCGCAGTGTGAATCGTCACGCGAATCGAGTTCCAGGCGCGCTCGATGATGATTTTCGAGACGGCCGCAAACTGCAGCTTCTTCTTTACGTAATTCCGAATTTTGATGTCGCTGTGCAGAAACGCCGGCATCTCTTGAGGCGACGCATACCAGCGCGAACGCCAGTCGCGATTGACCGCCAGGCGGAAGCCGATTGGATTAACTTTCTGTCCCATAAATTATTCGTTCTGATCGGTGCGGCTGGTCAGATTTGGATCCGGTGCTGATCCTTCGGCCGGCGCGTCCTGCTTCTTCGCCTTCGGAGCTTTCTTGTTTCTGCTGGAACTCTTGCCGCCGGTTTTCCTTCCGCTTTTCTTCTTCTCGCGCGTTTTGATCTCAATCTCGTCCGTCAGGATGATCCGGATATGGCTACTGCGTTTCAGGATCCGGCTGCCGCTTCCGCGCGCCCGGGTCATCATCCGTTTCATCGTCGGACCTTCGCCCACCGTCGCTTCCTTCACTACCAAGCCGTCAACTTTGAGGTTGGCGTTGTTCTCGGCATTCGCGACCGCGCTCTTCAGCGTCTTGCTGATCATCGCGGCCGCCTTTTTGGGGCTGAATGCGACCACGTCGAGCGCTGCCGAAACCGGCAGGCCCTGGATAGCACGCGTCACCTCGCGCGCCTTAAACGCCGAAATCTTCGCGTACCGATATATCGATCGAACTTCCATTTATCTTATAGCCACGGCTCTGTGAGCCGTGCAGCCTTTCATTTTAAAGTTACACTTTGGCGGGCATCGACCTGAAGCCGATCACCCACCTTTATCTTTTCTTTTCTCGAATCCATTTCCTGAATCACCGCCCCGCAAATCCTCTGCCGCACGTCCACCACGCGCAGTGTTGCGATCACTTTGTCGCCCCGCATCACACGCATCGGCATTCCCATCTTCACGCCCTGCTTCTCGCCGAGGTTTCCTACCACCAGCGACCATTCTTCCTTGACGCTGATCACGCTGCCATCCATGAGGCTCGGCTGCACTGCGCTGCTCTCGCCGCCATTCGCTTTTGCGATCAACTCATTCGTGCTCCGCAATTGCGTCTCCACTTCCATCCGCGCCTGCGCGTCGGCACCCGTCGACGTTTTCAAGAGGTGTAACATCGCTTCCGTAAGCCGCAGCATCTGATCGCGATACTGCTCGCGCTCCTTCTGCAAAAGCTGCAGGTCGCTCACCGCACTGAGAAGCCGCTGCTCGAGCTTCGCGCGATCTTTACTCGCGCTATCAAGCCCGAGCGCTTCGGTGCGCAATTGCAAATCCGAATATTTGCGGCGGAACAATTCCGCCTCGGCATTCGACTCCGCCAGGCTGTCAGTGAGTGTTTTCACCGACTCGCGCTGCAACGACAGCTGCCGGCGCAGCTCCTCGTTTTGCGAAAGCAAGCTCGCCGGCGTCACCTCCGTTTCGGCATTCAAAATTTTGGATTCCGTCAAAGAACTATTCCCCTCTGCCGCCAGCCCTCGAGCCAGCGTTACGCAGCCCACCAACACCAACTGCGTTACCCGATTTGCGACTCCTCGTTTCGCAACGAAAAACCCGCCGCTCGGCCACGCGAAATTCACATTACTTCGTCACCTTTGCGGTGTGCGACCCGTGCTTCTTAAAGATCCGCGTCGGCGAAAATTCGCCCAGTTTATGACCGACCATGTTCTCAGTCACGAACACGGACGTAAAAGTTTTCCCGTTATGCACCATGAACGTGTGGCCGACAAAATCCGGCGTCACCATCGATCGGCGCGACCAGGTTTTCACCGGCTTCTTCACGCCTGAGCTGTTCATCTTGTCGATCTTCTCGAGAAGATACGGTTCGACGAAGGGTCCTTTTTTTAAAGATCTGCCCATATCAAATTACTTAGATTTTCGCCGATCCTGCATGATGAATCGGTCGCTCGGTTTGTGCTTCGAGCGGGTCTTGAAACCTTTGGCGAGCTGGCCCCACGGACTCGTTAGGTGCTGACGTCCACCACCGCCCTTGGATTTACCCTGACCGCCGCCGTTGGGGTGATCGATCGGGTTCATGACCATGCCGCGCACATGCGGCCGCTTTCCCAACCACCGAGTCCGTCCGGCCTTGCCGCTCGTGACGTTCATGTGGTCGACGTTGCTGACTTGGCCAATCGTCGCGAAGCAAGTGTCGTGAATCCGGCGGATTTCGCCTGACGGCAATTTCACTAGCGCGTAACCGGCTTCGCGGTTGCTCAACGTTGCCTGTTGTCCGGCACTACGCGCGATTTGTCCGCCACGGCCCGGTGCGATTTCGATATTGTGGATACTTGACCCGAGAGGAATCGCGCTCAGCGGAAGCGAATTCCCGATCTCCGGCGCCGCCGCTGGTCCGGAGGTCACACTCACACCTGGACGCAAACCATCGGGCGCTATGATGTAGCTCATCTCGCCATCGGCATACTTAATCAACGCAATCCGCGCCGAACGGTTGGGATCGTATTCGATTCCGACGACCTCCGCTACGACGCCATGTTTCCGGCGTTTGAAATCAACCCTGCGATACTTTTGCTTGTGTCCGCCGCCGATATGACGCGACGTCAATCGGCCATTATTATTGCGGCCGCCGCTACGCGTTTTGACCTCTACGAGGCTCTTGTGAGGCTTCGACTTTGTGATCTCGTCGAAAGCAGGCAGCTGCTGGAATCTGAGGACCGGCGTCAGTGGTCTGAAAGTTTTTAGTGCCATAACAAATTAGACGAGGTCGATTTTGTCGCCTTCCTTCAAGGTCACGATCGCCTTTTTCCAATGCGCTTTGCGGCCGAAATCAGCGCGGCGTTCGCGCTTCTTTTTGCCGGCGTAATTGCACGTGTTCACGGCCACGACTTTCTTGTTGAACAGCTTCTCGATCGCGTTCTTGATCTGAATCTTGTTCGCGCGCGGGCTGACGCGGAACACATACTTGTTTAGCTTTTCGCTCAGCAGCGAAGCCTTCTCCGTCAGCGAGGCGGTCTGGATGAGATCGTATGGCTCGTTCATTTTTGTTTATCCGCCGTAGCCTTTGGCGAAGGAGGGTTCATCCTTTGCGCGAGTTGCTCGAGCGCGCGTTGTGTGATCAAAATCTTGTTAAACGCGAGCAACTGCTCGGTGTTCACTTCGCTCGCGGTCGCCAGCAGCACCGGCTTCACATTCCGCGCCGACTTGTAAGTCTTGTCGTCGAACGAATCCGAGATCAGCAAAACCTTGCGCGCGTCGGTCTGCTTCTTCAGCAGCGTGAGGAACCCCTTTGTTTTAATCTCCGTGACCGCGAATTTGTCGATCGTCAGCACATCGCCGGCATTGATCCGCTCCGTCAGCGCTTTTTGGAACGCGAGGCGGCGAACCGTCTTGGAAACTTTCTTGGTGTAATCGCGCGGCTTCGGGCCGAACACAACCCCACCGCCGCGCCAGATCGGCGACGACTTGTAACCGGCACGCGCACGTCCAGTTCCTTTTTGCCGCCACGGTTTCGCGCCGGAAAGATTCACGTCCGCTTTCGACTTCGTATTCGCAGAACCAGAGCGACGCGCCGCACGCATGGCGACGACGACATCGTGCACCGCCTGCGTTCCGCGACCGCCTTCAATCAGTGTGATCTTCGCTTCCTTCGCGGCATCCGCGGTTAAAACTTTTGCGCTCATTTCCTGGCCTCCGTCGCCGCGGGTTTCTTGATTGCCGGTCTAACGACAACATAGCTGCCTTTTGCGCCCGGGATCGCACCGCTGATCAGAATCACTTTTTCGTTCTCGCGCACTTGTACGACCTGCAGGTTCTGCACGGTCACCCGTTCGTCACCCATATGACCAGGCATCCCCATGTTTTTCCACATGCGTCCTGGCGTGGAACGGTTACCGACCGCGCCATTCCGCCGATGCGTTTTGGAACCGTGTGACGCACCCTGGCCGTCGAAATTGTGCTTCTTCATCACACCTTGGAAGCCTTTACCCTTCGAGCGGCCGATCACATCAACCCAATCGCCCGGCGAAAATTGCGTGATGGCCAAATCGATCTCGCCTTCAGGCGCATCTGCATCGAGCCGAAACTCACGCACCAGCTTTTTCGGTTCCGAGCCAGCCTTGGTGAATCCGCCCATCAACGCCTTCGTCACGCGCGATTCTTTCTGCGTGCCAAAGCCGACTTGAATCGCCGAGTAACCGTCGTTTTCGGTCGTTAGGCGACGCAGCAGCGTGTTATCGCCGGCCGCGATCACGGTCACCGGACGCAGCCTGCCATTCGCGTCGTAAACGCTGGTCATGCCGATTTTTTGTCCAAGTAGGCCGATGCTCATGGTGCGAGAAATGTTGAATCTGGAAGCCAGGAAACCAGGAAATTTTCTTAAAGAGTGCTGTTTGGGTTGTGACCAATTCTCCTGGCGTCCTGGTTTCCAGATTAAATTTTGATCGTGATGTCCACGCCGGCCGGGAGGTTGAGCTTCTTCAGTTCATCCACCGTTTTCGCGGTCGGCTCGATGATGTCGAGCAGGCGCTTGTGTGTCCGGATTTCAAATTGGTCCATCGACTTCTTGTCGACGTGCGGCGAGCGGTTGACCGTAAACTTCTCGATCAAAGTCGGGAGCGGAATCGGTCCTGCCACCCGAGCGCCGGTGCGCTTCGCCGTTTCGACAATGTCGACGGCAGATTGATCGAGCATTCGATGATCGAACGCCTTCAAACGAATACGAATACGTTGCCCGCTAGCCATTACTTAGTTTCCTTCTGGTCGAGCACGGCAGCGACGAGCTGCTGCGGGACTTGTTCGAAATGTGACGGCTCCATCGAGTAGCTCGAACGGCCCTTGGAAAGTGAACGAATCGCGGTCGCATAACCGAACATCTCGGCAAGCGGCACTTCCGCCTGAACCATCGT
>DASYVG010000516.1:0-11001 GCA_035937255.1 Chthoniobacterales bacterium
CGAAGCTCGATCAGATCGCTGTCCCCGGTGGCTTCGGTGGGGCGATGGAGAATTGGGGCGGCATCACCTACTACGAGTCGGCGCTCCTCTTCGATCCGAACAACTCATCGACCGCGACCAAGCAGCAAGTCTATGAAGTCATCGCTCATGAGATGGCGCACCAATGGTTCGGCGACCTCGTGACGATGGCTTGGTGGGATAACCTGTGGTTGAACGAAGGATTCGCCTCCTGGATGGGAACCAAGTGCAGTGCGCGCTTCAACCCGGAATGGGAAGTCTGGCTGAAGAACGCGATACCGCGTGATCCATCTCGTCGCGTCGGTATTCCGAAAGAGACCGCGATGGAGAGCGACGCCCGATCGACGACGCATCCTATCCAGCAGACCATCGCAACGGAGGCCGACGCTAACAGCGCCTTCGACGATATCACTTATCGAAAAGGGCAATCGTTTATCCGGATGCTGGAGAGCTTTCTTGGCGAAGATGTCTTCCGCGACGGTATTCGCCGCTACATGACGAAGCATCAGTTTTCCAACGCGACGACGGAGGATCTTTGGATTTCGCTGTCACAAGCATCGGGTAAACCAGTCGCGGATATAGCTGCCGGGTGGACGCAGCAGGTCGGCTTTCCGATTGTGAAAGTAACTCGGAAAAACGATGGGAAGGTAACTCTCGTGCAGAAACGCTTTGTCGTAAATGCTCCGAAGCAGGCACAACTCCTTTGGAAAATTCCGCTCACATATGCGGTGGCCGATTCAGGCAAGGTAAACAGCCTGCTCATGACCGGACTCACCGCCGAGCTAACCAACATTCCCGGCGATCAAGCTTTGAAATTGAATTTCGAGGGTGCGGGTAATTACCGCGTCGAATACGACGACGTTTCCTGGAAATTACTTCTGACCGAATTGCCGCGCATGAGCGTGCCCGACCGCGTGAATCTTCTCTCCGATGCGTGGGCGCTTGTGCAAGCGAATCGCGCACCGTTCTCACTGTACGGTGATCTGGTCGCACGACTCGGATTCAGTGACGAATTGGCAGAGCGAGAGCAGGTTATCAACGTTTTTGATTTCATCGATCGTTTGCTCATCGGGACTCCACAGCGCGAACAATTTCAACATGACGCACGCCGTATCCTGCGGCCTTCGTTCGATCGACTCGGGTGGGAGCCGAAGGCGGGCGAACCGGCGCGCGCGGCGAGTTTGCGATCCACTTTGATCCGCTCGTTGGGCGATTTGCATGACGATGACATCATCGAGGGCTGCCGCGCGCGCTTTGCCAAGTTTGTGGAAAATCCGGAGAGTCTCGCTCCGGATTTACGCTCCCCAGTCTTCGCGGTCGTTGGACACTACGCAGACGAGGCGACTTGGGCGCGGCTGCACGAACTTGGGCTGAAGACGACCAGTATCGAAGAAAAGCAGGGTTACTACGATGCGCTGGCTGGACCTACTGATTCGGCGCTCGCAGAACGCACGCTGCAGATTTCGCTCACCGATGAAGTGCCGACGAGTCGTGCCGTGTTCCTCGTTTCGAAAGTCGCGCGCGAAAGCGATCATCCGGAAGTCGCATGGCAATTTGCTAAATCCCACATGAAGGAGCTTCTGGGGAAAAACGATGCGCTCGCGGTGAACAGTTATGCGCCTAGCATGTTCACGTTTTTTTCCGATGCGAGTCGCGTTGGCGAACTGCGGGAGTTTGCGAGGGACAACCTCCCCGCTAGCGCCACGAAAGAAATTGCGAAAGCGATCGACGAAGTAACATTCCGCGCTGGCCTAAAGAAGCGACTTGTGCAACAGCTCGCGCCGCATGCTTTCGAAGCACATTAGCTTTATAGCTCCGTCGACGAAGCGTGAAGGCGCGGATCGTCCGCAGAAGGCTTGCGGGCGACGTCCTCGTTCACTCTCATCGCTTTCGCGTGCTGCCACCCGGCTGCCGCCTGACTGAGCAGGAAAAACGACAGCATGCCGAACCAGATCGAGCTTCGATACAGAGCGTAGATCCCAAGCCCGATCGCGCCGACCATGCCGACACAGCTCGCGATCTCCAGACTTCTGATCGGCCCAAGCCGGAACCAGAGCAAAGAACGCAGGATCTGACCGCCATCGAGCGGATAAAGCGGCAACAGATTGAAGATGAGCATTACGCCGTTAATCGTGAACAGACTGGCAGAGAACTGCAGCGCATCGTTGTGCAGGCCGATGCGAAGACGCGCGAGCACCACGAGGGCAGCGAACAAGACCGGGAAAAGCACCACGTTCACGAGAGGACCGGCCGCGATGCTCCATAACTGAGCCGTGGCGCGCGGCGGCGGTCTGACAAATGCGAGACCACCGAGCGGCCAGAGCACGATGCGATCGACTTCCCCTCCCGTGGATCGGCACGCGAAGGCGTGGCCGAATTCATGCAAGAGCACGATGGCGAAGAGCGCGAGATACTCGAACACGCCCCAGATCGGGTTCGAGTAACGTTTCGCCACGGAGGTTACCTCAAACGCGGCGATCACAAACCAGGTGAAATGCAGATAAACCGCGATCCCCGCGACGCTGAACAGGCGAATGGCGCCGCCTTTCATCTCGCCTTCTAAAGCGTGATCTCCGGCGGCGTGTTCGTAGCAAGGAGCAGGCGCATGGGCATCATGGGAGATTCGTAAAACCCATGTCGTTTGAAAAAATTTTGGGAGCGCAGCTCCGGCCGGTCCGTCAACAACGTGAGCCGAAGAAAGTTCTTTTGCTTGGCGAAATTGATCGCGTATTCGAGCAACTGCGATCCGTATCCTTTCCCTTGATACGTTTTATGAACCACCAGGTCTTCGAGCAGCACGACGAAACCTCCCTCGGCCGTGCTGATCGTGAAGAGCAGGTTTATCATTCCCACAATCGTGCGGTCCTGCCGCAGGACAAAGACACGACCGCGATTGGGCTGTTCGAAAATTAGCCGCAAACCATGGAGTTGCTTGTGCTTATCCGGCCGGAAATCGCTCTCCTCAGTGAATAGTTCGCCGAGCAGATTCGACAGTTCGTCGAGATCCTCGAACGTTGCCGGCTCAATCACCACTTCGCTCATGGAAGTCTCCTTATTTCAGAAAATGAAACGGCTGGCAACTGGCTTGTCGCCAGTTCGCCGGCTCGTTGACAAAGGCGCACCCGCCCATAAGGTAAGCGCTCCCAGCCGCCCGGTCGCGGGCACTTGCTTATGAAACGGACCCTTCAGCGATCAAAACGGACGCGCAAACGTCAACACGGTTTTCGCGCCCGGATGAGCACAAAAGGTGGACGCGCGACTCTCGCGCGACGCCGCCAGCGTGGTCGCAAGAGGCTCTTGCCGAAGGGCGCCGAGACGCATTACGCGCGTCATACGCAAGCGTAAGCGCCCTGTCATTTGCCGAGCTCGCGCAAGGGCGCGGCATAGCCCGTCAATTCCAGATATCCGCGGCCCTCGATGGAACGGCCGTGCTCTGAGCCGGCGGCGTCAACCGCTCCCTCCCAATACGCGACTGGTGCGAGGGTGAGTTCCTGGTCGTCCAACGCAGCGCGGACGGTAAACTCTATCTGCTCGCCTAACAGCTTCACCTTCCATTCGACCGGGTAGATCGCGCCGCTTCGAGGACTGCGCCAACGCCGCAACGGCGTGATTTCGAACGAACTGCTGGAGAGATTTTGCGTCGATCCATCCGGACGAATCAGTGTGCCGCTGGAGGTTGGATCAATCTTTCCACCCGTGAGCCGCATCTCATAAAGCATAAGGGCACTTCCGTCCTGCCATTGCACGGACAGCCAATTCCATCCGATTTGTTCCGCCGCGAGTTGATTGGTCGCCCATTCGTGATCGAACCAACTCTCCCCATGAACCGCAAACGCCTCACGCGTGGTGCGCAGTTCGCCCGTTGTTTCCAAGCGCGGAACCGAGTAGTAGTGCGAGGCGTGCTCGCCGTTGGACGATTTCTGACTGACGCCGTCCGTCCCGTGAATCACGGGCGAGCTGAGGGGCGACAAATGCAGTTTGATCGAGGCCTCGGCGCTGGTCGCCGCGAGCTCGAACGAACCACCCTGGCCGAAAGAAAGAGACCAGTCTTCCACCCAGGCGATCCTCCTGCCTTCATCAAATCCCGCTTCGCCAAACGCACCCCGGCTCGTTTTCTGTTCGTAAGAAAATTTCCGTCCATTAACGTCGGTAACGGCGAAGTGCGCGAACATTATATCACCCACCAGAAAGCGCGACCGCTCCGGATTCTGCTCGCTAGGCGGACGCAGGCCTTGGCGGAAAAACGTCAGCTCGTACCCGAAGCGTTGTCCATGAGCGTCAAAGAGATTGCCCGTGTAGTACCACCATTCGGTTTTGAAACCACGATGTATCGCGTGATCACGCGGAAACTCGTAGGCGAAACCAGGCTCGGCCCGGTTCCACGCCTCAGGCGGAGCGCTCGCCGTAAGAACAACGAAGAGCGGACTCCACGCCGCCAGCAAAAGAAGCCGCCTCATTCGCTGCGCAGTGCAACAGCGAGGTCGAGCTTCGTTGCCCGCCAAGCCGGCAGTATACCCGCCGCGAAAGCGGCACCGGTGATCCAGAGCGGCGTCCAAGCCAGCGAACTCCATGGAAAAACCAATTGGATCGTCCAGCCGAAGAAGGCGCGATTAATCACTCCTGTGAGCACTGTTGACAGGCAGAGTCCGGAAACAATTCCGATAATCGACGCGAGTAATCCAATGAATGTCGCCTCCCACAAGAGCAGTCTCAGGACTTGTCTCCGACTTCCGCCAATCGCGCGAAGGACGGCGAGTTCGCGCGACCGCTCCGTGACTAAAGTGGTCAAGGTCAGAAAAATTCCAACGACGGCCACGATCACCGCGATCGATCGCAACACGTAGGTGACAGCGAAAGTTTGATCGAAGACCTGGAAAACGCGCGCCCTGAGATCGCGATTTCGATAAATCGCGAACTCGCCCGCCCGGCTGAACTGCTGCCGGAAAGCAGCGATCAGCTCTTCCGCTGGTCCGTTTGGTTTCAGATAAACCGCGACGCTGTTCACCCGTTCGTCGTGCCAAAATCGTGCGAAGTTCGTCGTGCTCAAATAGACGATGCCCTGGTCACGTGTGTAGTCGTAGAAGACTCCGGCCACAGTGAATGATTGGAGTCCCGCCGGCGTCGGCAACTCAACTGCGCCGCCAGCGTGCACATCGTAGCGCCGCGCGAACGTCTCCGAAACGATGACACATTGCTGATGCTGAAAGCGATTCATGACGTCAGCATCCGTGCCACGCAGAAATTGAAGTTGTCGCCGCGCGTTTCCACGGATCACGGCGACGGCAATCGTACTGTTGCGAAAAGGAAGATCGATCTCGCGGAAGGTGTCGATTGAGCCTACGGCTGGGTGCTGCGCCAGAAAAGCGACCGCCGCCGGAGGCATGAATGACGATGGCCCGGCAATCTCGTTCGAGGCAGGTACGACGAATAGATCGGCGGTGAGCGTTTGAGCGATCCAACTTGCCACCGTTTGTCGAAACGAGAACACCATCACGCTGACTCCTACCCCCATCGCGACCGCCGCCGCGAGTGCCGCAATTGTGACCGAATTACGCGACAGCGATCGGTGCAGATTCGACAATGCCAGCCCAGCTTCAAGCCATCGTCTGCGTGACGCGCTGAACAATGTTCGCAAACCCCATGACATCCAACCAGCAAACAGCACCGTCGCAGTTGGGACCAAGAGCGAGAAGCCGCTGAGCACGCAAAAAGCCGCACCGAAACCGAGCCAGGGCGGGCCAGTCCGTAAAGCGAGCCCGGAGAACGCGCACGCCAGCACAAGTGCGCCACAGCCAAGCGCGAACCAGCCCGGCCATGGTCGAACTGATTTTTCGATGAAGCTGCCGGTGTGGAGAGCACGCGCCGGTGGGATCCGCGCGGCGTTGTCGGAAGGGATCCATCCACCGAGAACGACGGAGGACACACCAGCCAGCGCGGCCGCCACCGCCATCATCGGCGCGACCGCAATATCGCGCACATGAATTAGGACGTAGAGGGATGAGATCGTCTGGGAGACGGGGCCGATCAGACCTCGTGCCAGAAGCAGTCCACCCACCAGTCCGAGCAAAATCCCTGGGACTGCAAACAGGAGCGCTTCGCTCAGGAAGAGAGCGCGCACCTCATTCCGCGTCACACCCATCGCTCGAAGAATGCCGATCTCGCGAATGCGTCTCGCGACGGAGCCGGCGACCGTGTTGTAGATCAGAAACACCCCGACCAGCAGAGAAACGAGGCTCATCGCCGTCAGATTCAACTGAAAGCTCCCCAGCATGTGTTCCACCTGCGACCCACGTTGTGCCGGCACCGTGACGAGTGCGGTCGACGGCATCATTTTTCGTAATTCCGCGGCCGTTCGATCTCTCGAGCGCGCGTCAGTATCAGCGAGCCGTAACTGAATTTCGCCCAGCACTCCCCGCAGCCCGAAAAGTTCCTGCGCCCAGCCGATATCGATCGCGGCAAAGTGCGAATCCGGGGCGGCTGCCCCTTCCGGGCGCATGATGAATCCGATGTGGAGGAACTGGTTTGTGCCATTGACGGCGCAGCGCAGCGCATCGCCGCGATGCAAGCCGTGCGCGCGCGCAAATTCACTCGTGACGGCGATTATATCAGGAGCAGCCAGCCATTGCTCCACGTCGAAACTCAGGCCGTTAAAATCCGTGAGTTCAAAGGTTCGGAACGACTGATTCGTGAAAATATCGACACCGAGTAGCTGCAGATATTCACCCGGAAAATCCGGCAACGTCACTATGCCTCGCACAATCGGCGTTGCAGCCGCTATGCCGCGGGCATGTTGAATCTTTGGAAACACTGTTTCCGGCAAATCCGCGGCCGGCGCGGTGATCTGCAGCTGCGCTTTTCCAGCTACGAGATCGATCGTGGCAGCAAATGCGCGGTTGGCACTTTGGTTCGAAATCTGGATCGCGAAGTAAACTGCGACGCCGAGCGCGATGCTCGCAATGTTGAGCACGGCGAGCAGCGGATGGTGGACCACATCCCGCACGATGTGCTGCCGGAAAATCCGCGAAAAATTTGCGTGCACGGGATTTTACGATTGCGGAAGCTCGCTTCCCGAGGGAATTTCGAGCGCGTTCGCTGCCGTTCCTCGCTTCGCGCGCAGAATGGCAGCACGAACTGCGAACGTTTGCACCGCTAGCTCAATTGGCAGAGCAAGTGACTCTTAATCACTGGGTTGTTGGTTCGATTCCAACGCGGTGCACGATCGTCAGGGTGTCCGCGCTGCGCGCCGTCAGTCGATGTATTTCTGAGCGAGCGGCATGCGTCGCCCAACGCCGAACGCGCGGCTCGTAACCTTGATTCCGGGCGCGGCTTGGGCGCGTTTGTATTCGTTCAGATCGACGCGGCGCTGCACCCATCGCACCGTCTTCTCGTCGAAACCGTGAGCGACGATGTCACGCGCGCTCAAGTTTTCCTCCACGTAAAGACGCAGGATCTCGTCGAGGATCTCGTAAGGAGGCAGTGTGTCCTGGTCGATCTGATCGGGTCTCAGCTCCGCACTCGGCGGCTTCTCGATCGTGGAGACCGGAATGATGGCGCCGTTCCGATTTATCCATCGCGCAAGCTGATACACCATCGTTTTCGGGACATCACTGATGACCGCGAGTCCACCCGCCATATCCCCGTAAATGGTGCAGTAACCGACGGCGAGTTCGCTTTTGTTGCCTGTGGTGAGGAGCAGATGTCCGAATTTGTTCGAAAGCGACATCAGGATCATCCCACGAAGTCGCGATTGCATGTTTTCTTCCGTTGCGTCTTCCAGCCGCCCGGAAAAAATCTCGCGAAACTGTTCCTGGAATGCCGCGAAAGCTGGTGCAATCGGAATCTCAAGGCACTGAATTTCGAGATTTCGTGCCAGCGCGAGAGCGTCCGCGATGCTGCCGCTCGAGGAGTAAGGACTGGGCATGGAAACGCCCACGACGTTCCGTGATCCCAGCGCTTCGACCGCGATCGTTGCGACGACTGCCGAGTCGATCCCGCCGCTCAGCCCAAGGACAGCAGATTTAAAGTTGCACTTTCCCAGGTAATCTCGAACGCCAAGCGCGAGCGCGCCCCACAGATCCGCCGGTTCGTCCTCCGGCGGGACAACAATGGCAGGTGCGGATTCGATTTCGATCACCATGTCGGATTCCCGAAAGGCCGGGAGCTGCGCAATCAAGACGCCGTCGGGGTTCATCGCGATCGAGTTCCCGTCAAAGACCAGCTCGTCGTTTCCGCCAACCGCGTTGCAATAGCAGATGGAGCGCCGGTGTGCGCGCGCCAGTGCCGCCACCATTTCACGACGGATCGCGGGCTTGCGCAGATTGAAGGGGGAGGCGCTCAAGTTGACTATGAACTCGGCGCCCTGCTCCACGAGTGATCGAACCGGCTCGATGTCGTAAAGCGGTCTGGGCAGGTAGTGTTCCGTCCAGATGTCTTCGCAAATCGTGACGCCGATTTTACGCCCGCGGAAGCTCAGGGGCGCAACTCCGCGGGCTGGCTCGAAATAGCGGTCTTCATCGAAAACGTCGTAGGTCGGGAGAAGCGACTTATGAGTTTTTTGCATCGGCGCACCGCTTTGCAACAGGGCTGCCGCATTATGGAAAGGTTTGCCGCGGCCTTCGTTTCGGTCCACGAATCCGACGAGCAACGCCGCGCGCTCGACCACGCCTTGCAGTCGCTCGACCATCTCGAGATTCTGGGGCACGAACCGAGATTTAAAGACGAGATCCTGCGGCGGATAGCCGCTGACCGAGAGTTCAGGCGTGAGGACAAGGTCAGCGCCGGCGATTGAGAGACGGCGATATGCGCCCGCAATTTTCTCGAAATTCCCGCTCAGATCGCCGACGGTGGGATTGAGCTGAGCAAAGCCGATCTTCATTCGAGCTCAGGCAGCGTATGCGCTCCCCGAGCGCGGGCAATCGCTTTCCGCCGAGGCTACGGCTTTCGCACAAACGTTTCTGCGGAGGTGTGCTTGTAGCCTTTGTTCAGCGCGTCGTCCGCGCCTTGCACAAAGACTTTACCCCATTCTACCAGGCAGGCGGCCAGGAACCCAGCGATCATGCAGACGATCACCTTTTGGAAGAACGTGTTGTACACGCTGTTTTGAGAGCATTTGGAGTGCCATTTTGGGCGGCGTGCTCACCAAAATCCCCATTGCCGCGTCTGCATGATCCAGAGGCCGAGGAGCAAGTTCGTAATTGCGTGCGTAAGGGCACACGACAACAGACTTTTGGTGCGATAAGCGACGAGGTTGTAAAGCCCTCCGGTAATCAACGCGGCGGGCCAATCTGTCATCGCATGCCCGAAGGCAAAGGCGAGCGTGACGACGACGAACGATAACCACGAGAAGCTTCCGAACGGCACCTCCCAGAAGTTCTCGCGAATCAAATAGCGCAGAAGGAAACCTCGCCAGAAAATTTCCTCAACGAGAGGAACGATCAGCACGAGGCGCGCGAAACGCAGAATAACGGTGGCCCAGTAGGCTGGCGAACCAACCGCGAAGACGGCCGGATTGAAGCCCTCAACGCGCTGGCCAAAATGCAAGAAGGCCTGTGGCGAAATCCACAGGAGAAAGACGATCGTAGCGATCACCATACTGAACATTAATCGGCGAGCGGCCTGAAATTCGTACTGCCCGCGGAACCACCAAACAGCTCCACCGCAAACAAACGTCTGAACTGGAAAAACCCAATACTCGGGAGCGCTCAGCCAGAAGCCACCGTTCGAGTTTTTAACGACGCTGCCAAGCGCAAGGAGCGCCAGGAAAACACCCATCGGAAGGATGTAAGCGACGAACTTGCTTCGCAATTTTTTGTCTTCCGCAGAATTCATTTGGCCTTTGCTCGGGTTGGCTAATCTTTGTCCGATGACCGATGGCGGCGGCAAGCGCGAATCGCAGGCGAGCGATCCCGCCGAGGCCGCGGCAATGCTCGAACTGGAATCGATCCAGAGACGCGCGGCCTGGCAGCGGATCAGCGCGAGACGCAGTGCTCTTCTGACTGGGAGCTTGTTATTCCTTTTCGCGGTGATCGCGGCGGGTTTATGCGCGTTTTACTTTTTTGTCTCTTCCGGCCGCGTGGAAGAGTTACGTGCAAGTCAGACGGCACACTCCTCCCCGTCTCCGCCGGCCGGACACCGGTGACGCTGCGCTAGTCCGAGCGTGGCGTGGTTCCCAACACTCGTTTCGGACAAATGGAGCCTGCGCTTGGCGAAAGATGCTCTAAATAGCGCGGCGTGGCACCGGACTTGCGGAATTCCAAGCGGCGTTTGGACTCCGCTCAAGTGGATACTCTGCAAATGGTGCACCTGGAAGAGAACGATCTAGATAGCGCACGGATCGAGCAGCTGCGTGCCGACGGCCTCCCCGCACGCATCGAAGCTCGCCTGCGGCGTTTTGCAGATGAAGACATCACCGGGAAGGTAATCATCTCACTGGACGGGAGCATTCAGGTCTGCAATGACGCTTTCGCGCGCATGTTTGGATTTGAATCCATCACGCAAGCGCAACAGGCGAATTTCACATCACTTCTGCGCAGCCGAAAAGACGCTGCTGAACTAATCGATCTGGTTCGCCAGCGGGGCGCGGTCGACCGGCACGAACTGGAAATGCGTGAACTCAATGGCGATACCGTCTCTGTCGTGACCCGATTCGTGGGCGCTTTCGACAATGCGCACGAGCTTACGGAACTGCGCGGCTACCTTTTCAACGATACGAAACGAAAGCGCCTGGCGGAGCAACTCGTGCAGGCACAAAAGATGGAGGGGCTCGGGACACTGGCCGGCGGCATCGCGCATGATTTCAACAATATCCTGACGATCATTTTGGGCTATGCGGCGCAGCTCGAAGCGGGCGCCACAAATCACGATCAAATCCCGCGCGCGGTTCGCGTCATTAAAGATGCCGTCGATCGTGGCGCGGCTCTGGTGCAACAACTGCTGGCTTCGGCGCGGCAGACGGAAGCACGTCTCGCCTCTGTCGATTTGAAT
>DASYVG010000517.1:0-2618 GCA_035937255.1 Chthoniobacterales bacterium
CGAGTCGCGTGCGCTCCCCGGAACGCCGCTCGGGCTGCTTTCCATTCAAGTGATACACGCTCTAGTCACGATAGAAAAAGCGATCAAAAGATCTTTGCACGCGCTGGAACATTCGTTCGGCATCATCCCGCGTGCGGCGAAAGGCACGTTTGATCTCGCGTTTCACGATATTCTCGTCCTCATCGTCGGCTTGTTCGCGGTCACGATCGCGATTGTCCTCCTGATCTTCGTACTGATCCGGCTCGTTCCGGCGTCCGCGCTCGCCGTTCCGAGCAGTCTCGACGTTCCGAGCAGTCTCGACGTTGAGCATGTTCGTGCCTCGATACATCCCTTCCACGCGTGTCACGCTCCCTTTGTTGGCGCCGATATGGATGGTCCCAACCGGGCGTGACTCCTGATCCTGCAGCGTTACGACCCAGGTCGGATTGCCGCGATCGTCGGTGCGCAAGGTGTAACTCACGACGGAAAAAACGGTGTGAGATTGATCGGCGGTATGAGCTGCGACCTGATATGCGCCACTCGAATCCAGATTCAACTTCGATGTATCGATCGTCGCCGCGGCCGTCGATCCGACCACGGTTTGTCCGGGCGAGCGTTGGGTTGTGATCCGCCCGTTCGTCACCTGGACCTCGCGCACACCGCCGGGAGCACGACGATCGGCGAGCAGAATCGTCCATCGGTTGGGTTGAGGGGCGCCATCCAATCCTTTGATGGAGATGACGCGGTTAACGTAATCACGATTCAGTTGCGTTCCGACGACGCGCAACGCGTCATAGGCCGTCGGGCGATCCTGCGCGGCAGCCGCGGTTGCAAGAAGTGTCAGTGCCAGCAGGGGTTTCCACATGCGCAAACGAAACAACTCTTCGCGTGCGTGTCCATCGAGTTTTCGCCTCCGCGGGCTTGAACTCGCGCATATCCATGTCCAGCGTGTCTCTGGCCGATGAAGAAACGCATAGTCGAGTTCTCCAGTCACACCGGAAATCTCGCGCTCATGCGGCGATTCGTCCGTCATTTTCTGGAGAGCTATCCTTTCTCCGACAGAGAACGCACGCTCATGGTGTTGGGCGTGGATGAAGCCTGCACGAACATTATCCGGCACGCCTATCATCTCCGCGACGACCAGTTGATCGCTTTATCGCTGGAGGCTTCGCGCGATTGCGTCCGGATGCGTTTGCGCGATTACGGCAAGCAGGCGCCTGCCGTCTCGATGCGCGGCAGAGCACACGATTTGATCAGGCCCGGCGGTCTGGGCATGCACCTGATTCGCAGCGCCTTTGATAAAGTCGATTACATTTTGAAGCAACGCGGCACGGAATTAGTGCTAACGAAACACCTCGAGCTTGAAGCATGATGCAGCCTGCCCCGACAGATCCCGCGCTCGACGTCTCGTTGCGGCCGCCCCTGTTCAGCGAGTTCACCGGTCAGGTGAAAGTTTGCGAGCGTCTCGAGTTGCTGGTCGAAGCCGCCAAAAAAAGGGGCGACGTGCTGGAGCACATCCTCCTGAGCGGTCCGCCCGGCCTGGGCAAGACGACGCTCGCGCTCATCATTGCCAACGCCATGGGAGTGAACGTGAAGAACACGAGCGGTCCTGTCATTGAAAAAGCGGGTGAGCTGGCCGGTCTCCTGACGAGCCTGGAAAAAGGTGACGTCCTTTTCATCGACGAGATTCACCGGCTCCAGCCGACGATCGAGGAGTATCTCTACCCCGCCATGGAAGATTACCGGCTCGACATCATCATTGATCAAGGACCGCAGGCGCGGAGTCTGCGGCTGCAGTTGCCGAAGTTCACGCTCATCGGCGCGACCACGCGAGCCGGGATGGTGAGCGCACCGCTTCGTTCGCGTTTCGGAATGACGGCGCGACTCGACTACTACGCGGCCGACGAGATGCAAAAAATTATCGTCCGTAGCGCCGGTTTGTTAGGCGTCGAAATCGACACGCCCGGCGCGGCTGAGATCGCGGCGCGCACGCGCGGAACACCGCGCACCGCGAACAATCTGCTGCGCTGGGTGCGCGACTTCGCGCAGGTGAAGGCAGACGGCAAAATAACTGCGGAGCTGGCTGATCGCGCGCTCACGATGTTGGAGATCGACCGGGATGGCTTCGATCAGTGGGACAAGCGGATCATCGAGGCGCTCATTCACAAATTTAATGGCGGGCCGGTCGGGTTGAACTCGCTCGCCGTCGCCATCGGCGAAGAAGCCGGCACACTGGAGGAGGTAAACGAGCCGTATTTAATTATGGAAGGTTATATTAAGCGCACGCCGCAAGGCCGCGTCGCGTTGCCGCAAGCGTATCGGAAGATCGGCCTGAAACCGCCGGTCGGGCCGCAAAGCGAGTTTTTTGGCTCCTGAGATCCCCGCAGAGGACGCCGAGATCGCGGAGCAATGACAAACCATCTCATAAATGCCGCCCGTGTTGTAGCCGCGGCTCTGTGAGCCGCGCCAGTTCGCGCCTCGTAGAGGCGCGGCTACATAGGCCGAAGACCATGGATGACATTTAAGAGATGACTTCGAAACAATGATATCTGTCTGATCTGCTTTTCCCTCTGCGTTCTTTGCGGTTAAATTGACAGTGCAAATGCAGCTCGCAAGCGACTTCTTTCAAACTGTCAAAG
>DASYVG010000518.1:0-2686 GCA_035937255.1 Chthoniobacterales bacterium
GCGTGAGGCCGTCACGCAAATGGCGCTCCACGTTTTCTACCACAACGATAGCGTCATCAACCACAAGACCGACGGAAAGGACGACCGCCAGCAGTGTCAGGAGATTGACCGTGAATCCGAATATTTGCATGAGGAACACGGCGCCGATGAGCGAGATCGGAATGGCGACAACCGGAATCAGCACCGAGCGGAACGAGCCGAGGAAAAGAAAGATCACGATGACCACGATCAGCAGCGTCTCCATCAACGTATGGAATACGTCCTTGATCGCGGTGTTGATGTAAGCGGTGCCGTCGTAGGCGATTCGGCCCTGCATGCCGGTCGGAAGCTCTTTCTGGATTTGCTCCATTTCGGTGCGCACGCGCCTCACCACGTCGATCGAATTTGCGTTGGGCAAAACGAAAATACCCATGAAAACGGCACGCTCACCGGAGAACCGCACCTCCGTGTTGTAATCCTCGGCACCGAGAACGACGTCGGCAACGTCGCCCAGCCTAACGAGCACTCCGTTTTCCTGGCGGATGACGAGATTTCTAAAATCGTCCGCGGTGTGCAGATCGGTGTTTGCTGTCAGATCGACCTGAACCAGTGAGCCCTTCGTGCTTCCGACCGCGGCCAGGTAGTTGTTATTCGCGAGCGCTTTTCGCACCGCGGATGGACTGACGTTCAGCGCCGCCATCCGATCCGGTTTCAACCAGATGCGCATGGCAAATGTACGGCCGCCGAGAATTTCGGCACGTTGCACGCCGCCGAGAGCGGTCAGCCGCGGCTGGACGATGCGATTGAGATAATCGGTGATCTCGTTCGCCTGCAGAATGTTCGAAGTGAAGCTGAGATAGGCAGACGCGAACCGCGAGTCAGCCGACTCAATGTTGATGAGCGGAATTTGCGCTTCGGGCGGTAAGTCGCCGCGCACCTGATTCACTTTCGAGCTGATCTCCGAGAGAGCTTTGTTCGAGTCGTAGTTGAGCTTGAGTCGCGCTGTGATCGTGGAAACGCCCTGTGAGCTTTGGGATTGGAGGTAATCGATGCCATCGGCGGCGGCGATCGCGCGCTCCAGCGGCGTGGTGATGAAGCCGCGCACCAGGTCCGCGCTCGCGCCGACATAAACGGTCGTGACCGTGACGGATGCGATGTCGCTGCGCGGGTATTGGCGGACGTTGAGCGACGAGATCGCCTGCAGGCCGGCGATCACGATCACGAAACTGACCACCATCGCGAGCACCGGCCGGCGAATGAAAAGATCGGTGAACGTTTTCATTAAATGGGGAGCGCACGCGACCCGCGTGTGATCGTCGGCGACTCGCCGACGATTTCAAAGGAGTGCTGCCGCCAGAGCGGCCGATGAATTATGAGGCATTTCGGCGAGGTCGCCGAAATGAGCACGCGAGTCGCGTGCGCTCCCAACACGTGGAAAAGAATGCTCATGAATCGGCCGGTTTCGGCGTGAGTTGCGGATTCGGCGCAAGCTTGTTGTCCACCACTACATTGATCCCGTTGCGGAGCTTAAACACTCCGGTGCTCGCGATCTCGTCGCCCGCTTTCAAGCCTTCCGTCACAGCCACAAAATCGCCGCGGGTTTCGCCGGTGCGAACGAATTGCTGGTGCAGCGTGAGCGAATCGGTCTTCGTTTTTTCATCGTGCTTCTTTTCGATCAGGTAAACGGAGTTGCCGTAAGGGGCGTAGGAGACGGCCGTTGCCGGGATGTAAAGCGTTGGATTTTTCTGCGGCAACAGAACTTTCACTTGCGCAAACATTCCGGAGCGAAGCGCGTGGTCAGAATTATCAAGCGTCGCCTGGAGGGAGACACTCCGGGTCGCGGCATCAAGCGACGAGTTCACCGCTGTCAGTTTGCCCTCGAACTCGCGGCCCGGGATCGCGTCGGTTGTCACCTTCACCGGCAGCCCCGTTTTCAGATCCACAAGCTGCTGCTGCGGCATCGAAAAATCGACGAACACCTGATCCAGCGTTTGCAGCGAAACGAGCGGATCGCCCACTTTCACCATCTGTCCCGCATTGACCGCGCGAATGCCAGCCACGCCATCGAAAGGCGCGTGGATTTCTTTTTTGTCGATGATGGACCGCATATTATCCACGGCGGCCTTCTTCTGCGTGAACTTCGCCTGCGCGGAATCGAATTCCGCCTGCGAGATAACTTTGCGGGCCATTAAATCTCTGGCGCGTTCGAGTTCAGAGGCTCCCAGCTTTTCGTCTGCCTCGGCGGAACGCAGCTGCGCCGCCTCGGCTGACGCGTCGAGTTTAAGTAACACGTCGCCTTTTTTTACAGGTGTGCCGGATTGAAAAGAGATCTCGCTGACCGTGCCCGCCAGCTCTGCGCCAATCGTGGCGCCCTGCACCGGCGAAACCGACCCGATCGCGCTCAGCACCGGTTCCCAATCCGCTGTTTCCACTTTTGCGCTCGTGACGGTCGTCGGTGGTGGCATCATCTTCGCCCCCATCGCGATCATCTTTTTTATTTGCAAAGCTTTGATGCCACCGACCACAATCAGGACAGCAACAAGGGCGAGCACGATCTTAAAGACCGCACCGCGCGATCTTCCGGACTTGGGTTGGTTGGGGTTCATGAGAATCTAACTAGATTTAGGCGATCGCGACTTCGCGCGAGTGACTGAACAGCAATCGCCACAAATTCCGCGCGACCTTTAGCTGACGCTCGCGAATTTGT
>DASYVG010000519.1:0-4553 GCA_035937255.1 Chthoniobacterales bacterium
AAGCGCAGGAAGAAGCAGCCACATCGATCGCGCTGCAATTAGCGAGCAGTGATGCGTCAGCCGCAATTCGTTGGGTGGAAAAAATTCCGGAAGGGGCGGCGCGTCAGAATGCGTTATCCAACATTGTCTCACAATGGACCGAAGCAGATCCGCAGGCTGCCGCGGATTTTGCGGCGCGCGCCCGCGGTGATGGGCGCAAGACGTTGCTGGAAAACGTTTCCCGCCAATGGGCGCGCAGCGATCCGCAAGCGGCCCTCACGTGGGCGGGAAATTTGCCGGAGGCCGCGGCCCGCGACTCCGCCTTGCCGAACATTATCACCACGGTGGCCGAGAACGATCCTGCGGAAGCAGCCAAACTGGTGTCGCGCATCAGCGATGCGGATTCGCAAGCCACTGCGACGGGCATGATTGCATCGCAATGGGCCGGGAATGATCCAGCCGCCGCCAGCAAATGGATTGAATCATTTCCCGAGGGTAAAAGCCGGCAGCGTGCGTTTGAACAACTGATGAGTCGCTGGTCCCAGAACGATCCCTATGCCGCGGGCGCGTGGCTTGCCACCGTGCCCTCAGGCGATTCGCGTGATGCGGCGGTGAACGCGTTTACCCGACGAATCGTTGCGTCCGATCCGCAGGCTGCCGTGCAATGGGCCCAGACCATGGGCAATGAAAACATGCGCAATACACAACTGGAAACAATTGCGGCCGCCTGGATTCGCACTGACGCGAACAGCGCCGCCGCCTGGATTGCTGCTTCGGCGCTGCCCAATGACGTCAAAGCGCGCCTCCTGCCACCGCGCCCATGAAAAGGAAGAAAGCGCAGGAATGCACGGCAGAGATGCGCCGGGTTCTGGAAATCTTACATACATGGGGCATTCATACGCTTGGCGAACTGACGGCCCTGGACAAAGAACAGCTCGGTCGCCGGCTCGGGCCAATGGCTCTGCAGCTGTGGGATCGCGCGAGCGGGAAAGCGACCCGTCTCCTGAAACTCGTGCCGCCGCCGGAAGCGTTCGCAGAAAGTTTCGAGTTTGAACAGGAAATCGAACTACTCGATCCACTGCTCTTTATTTTGCGCCGTTTTCTAGAGCAACTCTCTCGGCGGCTCCGCGCTGTCTATCTCGTGGTGCAGAAGTTGGAGCTGCGCATTTCTTTCAGCGACAAGAACAGCTACACGCGCGTCTTCCTCATCCCCGACCCGACGACCGATGCGGAAGTGCTATTCCGGATGCTGCATACACATCTCGAGCAATTTAAATCCGAACATCCGATCACGGCCGTCGCGCTCGTGGCGCAGCCCGTCAAGCCCGGCCGGCAGCAATTCGGATTGTTCGAAACGGCTTTGCGCAATCCGCACCAATTGTCGGAAACGCTCGCGCGCCTGACCGGTTTACTCGGCGCGGACCGCGTTGGCACTCCTGTTCTGGCGGAGACCTTTCGTCCGGACACATTGGAGATGAAACCTTTCGTCTGGGAGGTGGATGAAACACCGGTACTCGATCCGCTGCCCTCGTCTGCGCTGCGCAGATTTCGCTTTTCGGCGCGGGCCTCAGTCCGGCTCGAGCAAGAGAAGCCGGCCCACATTTCGGCAGCCCGAATCAAGGCTGCCGTGCGAAAGCGAAGCGGCCCGTATGTTTCCTCCGGAAATTGGTGGGATCACCAGGCATGGCAACGCGCCGAATGGGATCTGGAATTGGAAGACGGCACGGTCTGTCGCTGTCATCAGAATGGAGAAACCTGGGAACTCGATGGCGTTTACGATTAAACGCCGGCGCGCTGCTGGTTTGCACACCGCTGCATTTTATCGGGTATGCCTTACATCGAACTTCATGCCTGCAGCGCCTTCAGTTTTCTGCGCGGCGCGTCTTTTCCTGAACATTTAGCCGACGCCGCGGCTGCCCTGAGCATGCCGGCTTTGGCCTTGCTCGATCGCAATGGCGTGTATGGGGCGCAGCGTTTTTCCGTGGCCGCGCGCGAACATGGGGTGCGTCCGATCGTCGGCTGTGAATTGACGATGCAAGACGGCGCGATTCTGCCCGTGCTGGTGCAGAATCACGCGGGCTATAAAAATCTTTGCGAGCTCCTGACAGCAGCTCATCTCCGGAGCGAGAAAGGCAGCTGTCTGATTCGCTGGGATGAGCTCCCGGATTTTGCCGCCGGACTGGTGACGCTGGCGGGCGCAGCCACGCTTTTTATCAACGGAAGCAAAAACGCAAAGCACGAAGCTGAACCTGCCTTGCGGCGGCTGCGCGCGATCTTCGGCGCGGAGAATATTTACGTCGAAATCCAGCGTCATCTCATTCGCGGGGAAGAACGGATCAACCGGCAGCTTTTCGATCTCGCAT
The DNA here is from genome assembly GCA_035937255.1 of Chthoniobacterales bacterium. Taxonomy (GTDB): domain Bacteria; phylum Verrucomicrobiota; class Verrucomicrobiia; order Chthoniobacterales; family UBA10450; genus JACCXL01. The sequence goes on from DASYVG010000519.1 coordinate 2,343, forward strand.
CCGCCTGCCGATTACCGCTGCTGGCGACGAATGGCGTGCAATATGCAAACGCTTCGCGCCGGCAGGTGCTCGATGTCTTTACCTGCATCCGGGAGCACACGCACCTCGATGCCGCGGGAAAACTGCTGACGCAAAACGCGGAACGTCACCTGAAATCCGATGCTGAGATGCGCGCGTTATTCGCGGATCGTCCTGAGGCGATCGAAAACACGGAGCGACTCGCAAACCGTCTCGCCTTTTCACTCGAGAACATCGGCTACGAGTTCCCCGATTTTCCGGTGCCGGAAGGGCATAACATGGATTCTTTTTTGCGCACGATCACTCTCTTTGGCGCCCAGCAACGTTATGCCGCGATCAGCACGGCCGTGAAACGGAAACTCGAGGAAGAGCTCGCCCTCATCAGCAAGCTCCGTTTTTCCGGCTACTTCCTGATCGTCTGGGATATCGTCAATTTCTGCCGCGAAAATAATGTGATGGTGCAAGGTCGCGGCAGCGCCGCGAATAGCGCGGTCTGCTACTGCCTCGGCATTACGCCCGTCGATCCGGTGAGTAATCATCTCGTCTTCGAGCGTTTTCTAAACGAGAGCCGCAAAGGCTGGCCCGACATCGATCTCGATCTGCCGAGCGGCGATCGGCGCGAGAGCGTGATTCAGGAAGTTTATCGGCGCTACGGCAAACATGGCGCGGCCATGACAGCCAACGTGATCAGCTACCGGGGCCGGAGTGCGGCGCGCGAGATCGGCAAGGCGTTGAATTTTCCCCCCAGCATTCTCGATCGCTTCTCGCACTTGTTCGCGAGCGGCGATTTCCCGCACACACTCGATCTGGAATCGCAGATCGAACAGGCCGGCTTGCCGCACGAGCACCCGCGAATGCCGGCCTTCGTTTCGTTGTATCAAGCCATTTACGGATTACCCCGGCACCTCGGCCAGCATTCCGGCGGCATGATCATCTGTCAGAATAAACTCAGCTCCTTTGTGCCGCTGGAGAATGCGTCGATGCCGGGCCGCGTCGTCGCCCAGTGGGACAAGGATGACTGCGAAGATCTCGGCATCGTGAAGGTCGACCTGCTCGGGCTCGGCATGATGTCAGTCATGCAGGATACGTTTGAATTGTGCCGTGAACGCGGGCGGCCGCTCGATCTGGCGCACCTTCCGAAAGATGACGCCGCCACCTTCGAAATGATGCAGAACGCCGATACAATCGGCGTGTTTCAAATCGAGAGCCGCGCGCAAATGGCCACGCTGCCGCGGATGAAACCAAAATGTTTTTACGACGTCGTCATCGAAGTCGCGATCATTCGGCCGGGGCCGATCCAGGGCGACATGGTCCATCCGTTTCTCGCTCGGCGCGCCGGGCGCGAACCGATAACGTTCCTCGATCCGCGACTCGAACCAGTGCTCGGCCGCACCCTCGGAGTGCCATTGTTCCAGGAACAACTGCTCAAGATCGCGATGATCATGGCGAACTTTTCCGGCGATGAAGCGGAGGAACTGCGTCGCGCGCTGAGCTTTCATCGCTCGCAGGAGCGGATGAACAAAGTGAGCGTAAAGCTGCGCGCGGGCATGACACGAAATAATGTCGCACCAGAGGTAATCGAGAAGATCATACGATCGATCACATCATTCGCGCTCTACGGTTTTCCCGAGTCGCATGCGATCAGTTTTGCGATTCTCGCCTACGGCAGCGCGTATTTGAAAGTGCATCGCGCACCAGAATTCTACGCGAGTCTCTTGAACAATCAGCCGATGGGCTTTTATAGCTCGGCCACGCTCGTAAAAGATGCGCGCCGGCACGGATTAAAAATTCAGCCGGTCTGCGCCGAAAAATCAGAGTGGCATTGCACGGTGACCTCCGATGACACCATCCGCCTCGGATTTTGTGTCGTGAACGGACTTCGTCACGAGCATGCGGACGGGCTCGTGCGCGCACGCCACGCGCAGTCGTTTTCGTCGCTGGATGATTTTCGAAACCGTGTCCCGTTGACGAAAGAGGAGATGCGCGGGCTGGCCAATCTCGGTGCGCTCAATTGTTTTGCCGAGCACCGGCGCGATGCCATGTGGAAAGTAGAGGAGACGCGGCATGATGATCTCCTGGCGAGGGGAAACGTCCCGCCAGCCGCGAACGGCGCGGCCGCTGCCTGGGATTCTCCGCTGCCGCGGATGACTTTGCCCGAACGCGTCCGGGCTGATTACGCGCAAATGAGTCTCA
>DASYVG010000520.1:0-2072 GCA_035937255.1 Chthoniobacterales bacterium
CGGGCGCGAAGCTTGGGATTGATTTTCCAGTGGTGAGCGGACGTGACGCAGTCGTGCAGAGCCTCGTTTCTCTGCTCGGGCCGCTGGACACGAGCCACACCGCGAGCAATTTCCAGATCGAAGTCAACGGCGACTCCGCAACGGCGCGCGCGTATGTCATGGCTCAGCACTTTATGCCGGGAGATGGCCCGCGCCGCGGAACGGAAAACGCGCTCTTAATGAACCGCTATCAGGTCGAGCTCGTGCGGGATGGGCGACAGTGGCGTTTCCGGCGCGTAACGATCGACAATGCGTGGGCAGAAGGTGACCCTGCAATCATCACCGCTCTCGCGACGCATCGAGTTGCGCGCGCCAAATCAAAGCAGCGCAGTTAGATTGCCGCGCGAGCCAACCGATCGTTCGTCAGGTCACCAGCGCTGCGGTTGCCGCAAACTCTTCGTAGGATCGCGTGATCGCAATCTCCTGCATTGTTTTCACCGCTTCCCAAAGTTCGGCGAAGGTGTTGTAAAGCGGCGAGGGCGCGAACCGGATAACCTCGGGTTTGCGAAAATCGGCAACAATGCCGCGTGCGCGCAGCGCCAGACAGATGGGTTGCGCATTCTCGTGCGCGACCGAAACGTGACCGCCGCGTCGTTCCGGCTCCCGCGGCGTTCCAATTCTGAACCCCAAGTCCCCGAGCTCCGAGTCGATCGCGCGCATCAGAAATTCGGTCATTTCGAGCGACTTGGATCGCATTCGCGGGAGCCCCGCTTCCTCGACGGGAACCAACGCGCCATCTAGAGGTGCCATGCTCAACACTGCTGGTGTACCGATTTGCAGAGCCGATGCTCCCAAACCGGGGAAAAACTCGTCCGACATTTCGAACATGCTCTCCTTGTGCACGCTCCACCAGCCAGCGAGGCCGGCATGGACCATCCCGTCGGCATCGAAGTGCCGGCGATTCAGGTAGAGCCCGGCGACCGCGCCCGGTCCCGCGTTGAGATATTTATAATGGCCCCACCCCGCAAAATCGGCGCCCCACTCATCGAGTGCGTGCGGCATCACACCGACGGAATGCGACATATCGAGGCCGATGATCACGCCGTTGTTCCGCGCTGCACGACACAGCCGCTTCAGATCGAGGAGCTGACCCGTCGTGTAGATCACTGAAGGCAGAAGCGCCATCTGCAGCTCCGGATTAGCGAGTGCCTTTTCGATTTCCGTTTCATCAAGGAATCGCGACTTACCCGCCGGCGCGATGACGATGTGTTGATCCGGATCCAGCCCGCGAAGCTGGAGATGGCTGCGCAAGGCATAGCGATCAGTGGGAAAACTGTGGGCATCGATCAGAACCTTCGTCCGCTTGTCGTGCGGCTGGTAAAGCGTCGCGAGCAGTTGATGCAGATTGATTGTCATCGAATTGGCGATCGCCACTTCATCCGCTTCCGCGCCGACCATTTTGGCGACTCTCGCTGCGAGCGTTTCGGCCATCGTGAACCAGGGCGAGTCGCCTTCCAGCCAGCCGCCGATGCCGCCTGTCTTCCACTTCTCCAACACAGCGAGTAGTGTGCGCTCGGCATCGTGCGAGAGCAGGCCCAGGGAATTTCCGTCGAGGTAAATTTGTCCTTCTGGAATGAAGAATCGCTCGCGAAACTTCGCCAGCGGATCGGCAGCATCCAGATGCCTGGCCGTATTACGGGATGGTTGATCTTGCATCGTTTTTAGTTGCGCCCGATTTTTTAATCTTGGGCTGCGCCGTCGTCCTCGGCGGGACTGGCGAGACGCGCCAAGCTGGAAACGCCAGGATGCTACGAGTGTTTCCACCGTGGAGCAACGGCGCCGGGAGAGGAACCGCGCCCGGCTCGATCGCGCAGTGGGATGAACTGCTGATCAGCTTTGCGCGTCCCGCAGCGCTTCAACTTTGGCGTGTAGCCGAAGGGCGAGAGTCTTGCGGTCGACGGCTAACACTTCCGGACTGCCAAACGAAACCTGGCCGCGAATCTGCCGCTTCGTGAAAAGATTCCCGAGGTGCGGCACCAGAGTCATGTCCCGCCAGTAACAGACTTCTTCTGCGACACATCCATCGTCGAGTG
>DASYVG010000521.1:0-1588 GCA_035937255.1 Chthoniobacterales bacterium
CAATTTTCGAACCAGCATTCCGACGTGCGCGACATGCGCAGGCTGAACTTTCCCTCAATATCCTGGGCGCGGAATCCGGGAGTATTCTTCTCCACGACGAATCCGCCCACACACCCGTCGTCGTCCTTCGCCCAAACCACCTTCACGTCCGCGATGGATGCGTTACCGATCCAGCACTTGCTGCCGTTCAAGACATAATGATCGCCGTCGCGTGTGGCGCGGGTTTCCATACCGCCAGGGTCTGAGCCGTGCCCGTGTTCCGTCAGTGCGAAACAACCGACGCGTTCGCCCGACACCAGTCCGGGCAGCCAGCGCGCGTGCTGCTCGGGCGTGCCGAAGGAATGAATCGCGTATATGGCGAGCGAGCCCTGCACCGAAGCCTGCGAACGCAGGCCCGAGTCGGCCCGTTCCAGCTCCTGCATGATGAGGCCATACGCCGTATAGCTCAGCCCCGCACAGCCGTGTTCTTTGAGGTGCGGAGCAAAGAAGCGCAACTCGCCCATACGCGCCGTTAGGTGTTCCGGAAATTTGGCCGCGCGATGGAAAGGCACAATCTCGTGCAGGACTTCCTCCTGCACAAAACGACGCGCCCGGTCGCGTGCCGCGCGCTCGTCGTCCGTGAGGAGTTCGTCGATGGCGTAGTAATCGAGCGAGGTCATGTGGCGGCTCCGAAGAATGCGCGGCAGTTTAACGGTCCCGCGACGCGAGCACAAACGCCCCCCGCTCCGATGGTCGATCTGTGCAAAAATTGCCTCTTCCTATTTGTTCAGCTACTTTCTCATCTCATGAAAGCGCCCGCGAAGGCGAAGGGGAAAAACAAAAACATTCCTTTCGATCCGATATTTTTTGCCGCGAGTGTTCCGGCTCGCAAGCCCTCCGCCAAAGATCTCAAAGACGTTAAAGAACACGAAAATGATCCCATTGAGCCCAACACGCTGGATGACGCGGTCGAAGACTTGTGACCTATCGGCGCACCGTTGGGTTTAAGCGAGAATTTCGAAGCCTCTCTCCAGAGATCAAGCGCGCCGCTCGCGCTAAATTCGCCCTCTTCTCAGCAAACTGGCGGCATCCTTCACTGCACTGCCACAAGCTCACAGGCGTTTTCTGGCATGGCCGCCAAGTTTTCGACCTTTATGTCACCGAAAAATACCGCGTTCTTTTCGTTATTGACCGCGACATCGTCGTTTCTTTTTCGATCGGCACGCACGGTATCGTCTCGAAGTAAGCGGCTTTTGATTCCGCAATGGTCAGGCAGCTGCCGGATTGGTTAGGATCATGGAAATAGCACCCAGCCATGGCACGACTGCACGAATATCAAGGCAAAGCCATTCTCGCCGCCAACGGATTCAAGATTCCGCGTGGCCGCGCCGCCTCAACCGCTGATCAAGCCGTGACGGCGGCCAGCGAACTCGCCGGCGGCGAAGTGGTCATCAAGATTCAAGCTTGGACTACCGGGCGCGCCGGCATTGGCGGGGTGGCCTTCGCCAAAGCGCGGGATGATGTTCGCGCTCACGCGGCGCGCATGCTGGCGATGAAAGTTGGACAGTTTCCTGTCGAAGCCGTGCTGGTGGAGGAAAAGATTGCGATT
>DASYVG010000522.1:0-2554 GCA_035937255.1 Chthoniobacterales bacterium
CTGCGCGATATCTTCTTCGGTGACCTCCTCCTTCAACATCTGGCCGTTTGTCTGGAGCTGGCTGAGCTTCGCGTCATGTTCGTTCAGCTGCTTCGTTATTTCCGGGATACGTCCGTATTGAATTTCGCTGGCACGTTGTAGCTCGCCGCGGCGTTGTGCCTGTTCGAGCTGCGGCTTGAGTGATTCGAGCTCTTCCTGGAGTTTGCGCGATTTGTCGATCTCTCCCTTTTCGTTTTGCCACTGCGCTTTTAGTTTCGCGCTCTGCTCTTTCAAATCACCGAGCTCCTTCTCCAGCTTCGCCAGCCGCTCCTTGCTCGCCGGATCTTTCTCCTTCTTTAACGCCTGCCGCTCCATCTCGCGCTGCATGATCTCCCGCTCGATCACGTCGATTTCCGTCGGCATTGAGTCCAGTTCGATTTTCAAACGCGAAGCCGCTTCGTCCACGAGGTCCACGGCTTTATCCGGCAGAAATCGGTCGCTGATGTAGCGCTGCGACAGCACCGCAGCGGCGACGAGGGCCGCATCCTGAATCCGCACGCCGTGGTGCACCTCATAGCGTTCTTTGAGCCCACGCAGAATCGCGATCGTATCCTCTACGCTCGGCTCCTCCACCTTCACCGGCTGGAAACGCCGCTCGAGGGCTGCATCCTTCTCAATGTACTTGCGATACTCGTCGAGCGTTGTGGCGCCGATTGTGTGCAACTCACCGCGCGCAAGCTGCGGTTTCAATAAATTCGAGGCATCGACCGAACCTTCAGCCGCGCCCGCGCCGACGATGGTGTGCAGCTCGTCAATGAATAGGATGATCTCGCCTTGTGAATCGGTCACCTCCTTGAGAAACGCTTTCAGGCGATCCTCGAATTCACCGCGGAATTTCGCGCCCGCGACCATCGAGCCGATGTCCATCGCGATGAGCCGCTTTTTCTTGAGCGATTCCGGGACGTCTCCGCTGATGATCCTGCGTGCCAGACCTTCCACGATCGCGGTCTTGCCGACGCCAGGTTCACCGATCAGCACCGGATTGTTTTTTGTCCGTCGCGAAAGCACTTGCATCACGCGACGGATTTCGTTGTCGCGGCCGATCACCGGATCGATTTTTCCGCGGCGTGCCTGCTGCGTCAGATCGCGTCCGTATTTCTCCAGCGTCTGATATTTTCCTTCAGGATTTTGGTCGGTCACCCGTTGCGACCCGCGCACTTGCTGCAGCGCCTGCATCAACTTGTCGCGAGTTCCGCCGCTTTGCTTCAGCAACTTTCCCGCGGCTCCGTTCGATTCCGTTAGAGCGAGCAGGTAATGCTCCGCGCTTAGGAATTCGTCCTTCAGCTTCGCCATCTCCTTCTCTGCCGAATCGATCGTGGCCCTCACTTCGTTCCCGAGCCGAACGTCGGAGGAACCATGCACCTGCGGACGCCGCTTCACCTCGCTCTCGAGGCGACTCCGCAATTCTGACGCCGTGAGGCCAAGCTTTTCGAGCAACGGACGGGTTACGCCGTCCGTCTGATCGAGCAGCGCCAGCAGGAAATGCTCATTCGTGATCTCTTGCTGGTTGAACTGCAACGCGACGTCCTGGGCCGCTTGCAATGCTTCCTGCATTTTCTGGGTGAACTTGTCCGGTCGCATAATTTCGTACCTACGAGACAAATGGGAGATTGCCAGTGTTCAAGTTTCGCTCCGCCAGCGGAGGCCGGCCGTAAGGCTTCCGGTCGTTTGCTCGACCTGTTAAAACGACCGCGTGAACACTGGTTCGCCCACGCCGCTCTGGCGCGAAGTCGTAGGGGAAACGGAGCCGTGGCGCCGCGGCCGACTTTTTCTTATCATTGCGGCAATCCCGTCGTTCACAACCCAGATCGCGACCCTCACCCTTGATATCCTGGCCGGTTACGTTGAACAGGCGCTCGCCGTGGCGATAAGCGCGGCCCTCTTCTGGCTGCAGTATTACTTTATCTGGATCGGTGTGCACTGGGTCCGATGGTTGAACGGTGCGCTCACGATGCTGTGGGGTTTTGCTTTGATCATTTGGGGTGCACGGGACGGCTCGGGCCTGGGGATCGTAGTTGGCGCCTATTGTCTTATGGTTGGCGCTTACCTCGGTCGATCAGATTTGGTGGGCCTCTGAGACCGAATCCTCGTCGCCTGCGCGCTAATCGCGCGTCCGATCGTTGCGGCCCCGACTTCCCCGCGTATCAGTTCTCGCCATGGAAAAGGGCGAGCTAACATTCGGACGCCGCGCATTGGACATATTGCGCGCCGGACCCTTTCGCCGCTACATCATCGGCTCCGCCATCTCCGACACCGGGACCTGGATGCAGGTGATGGCGCAAGGCTGGGTGATGAGCTCGCTCACGAACCAGGCGCTCATGCTCGGCATGGTCAACTTTGCCGCCGGCATTCCGACGCTCGCCCTCACGATGATCGGCGGTTCGGCCGCGGACCGTCACGATAAACGCATGATTCTGATCGCGACCCAGGTGGTACAGATCGCAACCGCCATCACGCTGGGTGTGCTCGTCATGACAGGCCGGATTCAGATCTGGCACGTCGTTTTGATCGCGGC
>DASYVG010000523.1:0-14516 GCA_035937255.1 Chthoniobacterales bacterium
GATCATCAATCCGTCTCCGGTCGACACGCGGAACTGCGCCTGGTGAGCGGTGCTTATCACCTGAAAGATCTGGGTTCAACAAACGGCACGCGCATCAATGGCGCGCCCACGATGGAAGCGACGTTGCGCGGCGGAGAGCGAATCCGTTTCGGCGGAATAGAAGCGCGCTACGAAACGGATGCACCGAGCGCGGCGCAGCCGTTGCCCTTGGCTACGATCGCCAAAGCGATACCGGCGGAAGAGAGCCTGCGGCCAGTTGATTTCACGAACGCATCACCCTTTCCCGACCGAAGGAAAACGAAAGATCCCGCACGCACTTACGTGATCGCCGCCGCCGCGGTTGCACTGCTCGCCTTCGCTGGTTCGATGGTGGTCGTTCTCCTCATGCATGCTCCTGCGCGGTAGCTTGCCCGACCGGGAATTTCTCCCGCAGAGTTTCGGAATCAACTCCAGCGACGCGTAAGGCCCGCGGACCGAAAGCGGCTTCGCGTTTGGCCAGCCGTCTTCCGGATGAATCCGTCATCAGATCGGTGTGGTAGAAATCGAGCGAGGTGGCGCCGAGACGACGTTTCGCCATCTGCGGCATGCGGGGGCGGCGGCTGCGCTCAGCCCATCTTTGCGCGAACAGTCGCATGGTAAATCGCCCCAGTGACCCGCGATTTTTCCCATGCCGCCAGATAGTTCCTCCAGAGTCTTTGAAATGCAGGCTATTCTGTCTATGGCCCCGAATAGAGGAGAAAGGTCCGCTCCCGTGCGATGACTAAACACACGAAACGGCTCCTCCTCTGGGATATCGACGCAACGCTGATCACGACCGGCGGCGCCGGCGATAAGGCGCTAAAACGCGTTGTCGAGGAGCGCTTCGGAGTGCGCGACGAACTGCACGATATCGAGATCGCAGGCCGGACCGACACGGGAATCATCGCGAGCATCCTGTGGAAGTACGACGTGCCTCAAACCGAGGAGAACATCGCAACTTTTCTCGACCAGTACATTTCGTTCCTCGCCCAACTGCTCCCCGGATTGCAAGGTCACGTCATGCCCGGCGTGAACGAGTTACTGCGGCGTGTAAAGCAGAATCCCGATCGCGTCGTGGCGTTGCTTACCGGCAATATGCGGCGTGGCGCGGAGCTCAAACTGCGGCGTTACGGTTTGTGGGATTATTTCGAATTCGGAGCCTTCGCGGACGATCACCACGATCGCAACCAGCTCGGCGCAATCGCCCAACAGCGGGCGACGGAGACACATGGAATCGCGTTCGCGGGCGCAGAAATCGATGTGATTGGCGATACCGGCCATGACATCGCCTGCGGCCGGGCGCTCGGCGCCCGCACGATCGCAGTCGCCACGGGTTCATGGTCAAAAGAGCGCTTAGCTGCCGAGGCGCCCGATTTTCTATTCGACGACTTGGGCGATGTCGATGAGGTGACGGAGCGGCTCGGTTGGTGATCGATTGACGACGCACGCGCCTATGAGATGATGCACGAATCATCCATTGATATGCCAACGACCGACCGCCCTAACGTCCTTCCGCTCAAAGGCGAGATCGATCTCCACGTATCACCGCGCATCGCGGCGTCGCTCGGGGCGATGCTGGACGAAAAGCCGAAAACTCTGGTGGTCGACCTGTCTGACGTCAGTTACATCGATAGCTCTGGCCTGGCGGTTTTGATCGAGGGCATGCAGAGCGTGGAGGCTTACGGCGGAAAGTTCGCGCTCGCCGGTCTGCAGGAAAACGTGCGACCAATTTTTGAGATCGCCCGCCTCGATCAGGTTTTTCGGATTTTTCCGGACGTAGAAGCGGCGTTGGCCGCCTCATAAAGGACTTCCAGAGTCCGTTCCACGTTTCGCGAAATGTCGAACTCTTCGGCACGCGCCAGGAGCACGGGCTTGGCGGCGGCGCGCCGTTCCGGATCGGACCAGTAGTCAAGTTCCTGCCGCAGCGCCGCGATGTCATCCGGCGAGTCAACGACCGACCCGTGAAGCTTCCCCTGCATTATCTCGGCGAAGCCGTTCGCCCGCGTCGTGATCACCGGCAACCCCGATGCCATCGCTTCCAGGCACGCATTCGAGAACGGATCGTAGAGCGTCGGTAGCAGAAAAATGTCCGCCGCGGCGTAAACGTCGCGCAAGTCGTCCGGCACACCGAGGAAGCGAGCGCTGCCTGATCGGTAGTCTCGCGCAACCCCTTTGCCCGCTATCAGCAGTCGAAAACGTTCATCGCGGCACTCCTCCACCGCGTGGATGGCGAAGCGAAGGCCTTTCCGCTCCCAGCCGGAGCCGGCAAAAAGCACTGCGATCGTCTCTTTCGTGAGCCCGAGTTTCGCCCTGCTGCGATCGCGTTCTTCGTCGGTCGCGCGAAATGCGCCGACCGGAACGCCGTTCGGCACGACGGAAATTCTTTCGACCGGGTAACCGTAACCAGCGATGATCTCGCGCTTCACCATCTCAGAATTGGTGATGACCTGACGCGCTCCTCGCTCCGCGAACAACGCTTCTTCCAACCGCAGGATCGCACGATGCTTCGCGCTGAGCTTTTCCGTCAGCCCGCGCCACGGGCTGGTGTGCGCGGCGCGGCGGGTGAGCCAGCTCCGGTGCAGGCCATCTCCGGCGCGGTAAACATCGCAGCTCCAGATTCGCTCGAGACTCAGGACGACATCGCATCGTGCGATCGGCTGCAACCGCGCGATCGCATCGGCGAACTGAAGCGGCGAGCGCGAGCGCACGCGCGTGATTTCGCCATACGGCCAGGCCTCCCCAGGCCAATCATCGGAGCTGAAGAGGTGCGCGGAATGCCCGCGTGCGCAGAGTCCGCGCGCCAGGCGTTGCAGATAAGATTCCGCCCCGCCGCTGGACGAGAATCCGCGACGAACAAAACCAATTTCGAGATGCTGGGCAGACATGCGTATCCGGCGGAACCGGCTTTACTTGCCGAAGATCGCCACAATACTTGTTACCCGATGGTGGGTGAAACTGTAAACGCCCCTCCTCCGTCGCAAGTTGGGTCTCGAGAGTCGCGCTGTTTGCCGAAGCATCTGCTCTACTCGATTTTCGCGCGGATCGGCGGTTCGGGGCTTGATACGGACGCATTTGAAACTTTGCGCGCGTCGCATCGTGGCGGGTTTCTGGGGAAGGCAGTCGCCTACGATAATCGACAGCGCGAAATTCCGGCGGCGCTCATTCATTCGCTGCGATGGCATCCCGTGCGCCTGTTGTCTTTCCTCGATCGTTCTTATTACTACGGTGCGAAAAAAAAGTATCTCGACTGGATCGCTTCACGGCAGCTGGCTACCGGTCGCTATGATCTCTTCCACAGCTGGTCGGGCGATTGCCTGCAATCATTGCGGGTCGCGCGGAAGAAGCGGATTCCTTCGCTGGTGGAGATTCCAACGTGGCACCGCGATCGCGGGAAAATGCGATCCGCCGGGGCCAGCAACGAGCGAATGCCGGAAAAGGCTCAAACCTGGAAAGAGCGATTGCTTCTCACGCGCGCGCGATTTCTCGAGGAATACGAGCTCGCGACCCTGATTATCGTCCTCTCTGAAAAGGCCGCGGACACGTTCCGGGTGCAAGGTTTCCCGGAAGAGAAACTATTCTACCTTCCGCGCGGAGTGGATGTGGAACGCTTTCAGCCTGGACCGCGACCAGCCAAGTTCCGCGCCATTTTCTCCGGTTCGTTGATCGAGCGCAAAGGCGTCCATCATCTGCTCGAAGCGTGGCAGCGTTTGAACCTCAAGGACGCGGAGTTGTGGCTCGTCGGTTCAATTCATGACGAGGCGAAACCGTATCTGGCGAAATTTGCGAATGAGACAGTTCGGACGTTCGGGTTCGCGCGCGACATCGAAAAGTATCTGAAACAGGCCACGATCCACGTTTTTCCATCACTCTGCGAAGGCTCGGCGAAGGTAACGTACGAGGCGGCAGCCTGCGGTTTGCCGCAGATTACCACGCGCGAAGCCGGTGATGTGGTGAACGACGGCGAGGAAGGCATCATCGTGCAACCCGGCGATGTGGACGCGATTGCCGCCGCGATCCGCTATCTTTACGATCGCCCTGAAGTAGTCGAGCGGATGAGCATCGCGGCCCGGCGGCGCGTAGTGCAAAACTTCACTTGGGATCACTTTCGCGCGCGGCTGCTCGATGCTTACGCGCTCGCGATGCGGATGCGGCTTTGAGCCAGGCGCACCCGCGACCGCAGGCAGATTGATAGAAAGGGCGCAGATGCTGTGAACATCCTGCTCCTTCAGCTCAAGCGCATCGGCGATCTCGTATTAACGACGCCTGCGATCGCTGCGATTCGGGCGCAATACGCAGCTGCCAAAATCACACTCGTTGTCTCCGCGGGGTGCGCTGACTTGTTGCAAACCATCGAAGGGATTGATCGCGCGTTAGTGGCGCGCGGCAGTGCTCGCGACCTAAACGTCTGGCTCATCCTGGCGCGGGGAAGCTTCGATTTCTGCGTTGATTTCACTCGCAACGACCGCTCAGCGTTTCTGACCCTGCTCTCGCGTGCGCGGAGACGGATCACATCGGATCGCGTGCAAGTCAGGGCGCGAACGCGTTCTTTTTTCTACAATGAACTTGTCCCTGCTTCAGTCCGGAAGCTGCACACCGTCGATTACCACCTCGCGCTGCTCCGGCCCCTTGGAATCAGCGAAGCGCCGCAAAAGGTCCGGCTCGCCTTGCCGGCCGCGGAGCGCACGTGCGCCGACGAAATTCTGCGGGCTGCGGGGGCCGAGCAGCCGTTTGTGATTGTACATCCGGGTTCGGCACGAGCCGAGAAGTTCTGGGAAACGGATCGATGGGCCAGGGTAATCGAGCATTGCACGTCGCGACAGCTCCAGTGCGTTGTCACCGGCTCGGGTTCGGCCCTGGAGCAACGTCATCTTGCCGCGATCAAAGCGGCGAGCCGCGCGTTTTTCGTCGACTTATCGGGAACGGTCGGGCTGTCGACCCTCGCCGCCGTCCTGGCCAGAGCTCGTTTGCTCGTGACGGTGGATTCTGCTCCGGTCCATCTCGCGGCGGCCATGAGCACGCCGCAGGTCGTCCTTTTCGGACCGACGAATCCGTTCCACTGGCGGCCCCGTTTCACTCCGGCCGTGGTGTTGCAATCAGGCCATGCGCATCCGCTCCTGGAATTCACGCCGGAGATGCGCGGCGCGCCGATGAACCAGATCTCGACCCAACAGGTAATCGATGCTATGGAATCGCTGCTGTCGGCCCCGGCGGCTCCAGCCCATGAGTACACCTAAAGCCGCAAGAAAGAAGCTCTCCTTTTGGGAGACACTGCGCGCTGCGGCCGGTCCGTACCGACGACTCTACAGTTATGTCGGGCCCTACCGATGGCGGTTCGTCGTCGGCTTGGGGTTTGGTTTTGCCTTTGGCATCGTCAGTTCGTGTTTCCCGCTCGCCGTCGCGAAAGTCACCAGTTTCATTTTTCACGGCGCGGCGCCGAATACGAATCCGATGGCTCTGCGGGATAATGTCGCTCTGCTGAACAACGGCACAAAGATCGATTCGATCCTCTGGATTTGTCTGGCCATTCCCGCCGTGATGGCAGCGCGCTCCCTCTGCGCCTTTGGCAACGCATATTACATGAGCTGGGTCAGCAACAAAGTGGTAAGCGACATTCGAGTGCAGCTCTTCGGTAAAATCGTCGGGCAGTCGATGGATTTCTTTAACCGAATGCGTTCCGGATTATTGATGTCTCGTATCACCAACGATACGCGCGGTCTGCAGGCGGCCCTCACGACGGTAAGTAGCGATGTTTTCCGTCAGCCGATCACCATCCTCTTAGCTTTGTTCGTCCTATTTTACATGGATTGGCGCTTCACGCTGGTCACCCTTTTCCTGTTTCCCGCGGTTCTCGTTCCCCTGCGCATTTACGGCCGCCGCGCACGCAAGGCATTGAGGAACGAACAGGAAGACATGGGCCAGATGGTCGTGACAATGCAGGAAACCTTTGCGGGAATTAGGGTGATCAAAGCGTTCGCGCGCGAAGGGCATCAGGAGAAATCGTTCCGGCGCAGCAACCAACTCCAATTCTCGAACGCCATGCGTCAGATCCGCGCGACGGAAGCGACGGGGCCACTCGTGGAAATCCTTGCCGCTCTCGGAGTAGGCCTCGCGCTGCTTTACGTCTATGCGACCAACATCAGCGCCGGGCGGTTCTTCGGATTGATCTCCGGAATTTTTTTGCTCTACGAACCAATCAAAACGCTGAGCAAAATCCACATCGTCATGCAGCGGTCCATCCAAGCGACGACGGAGATCTTCAGAATCCTCGATTCGCAGCCGACGGTGCAGGATGCGCCGAACGCCTGGGCGCTTCCCCGCGCTATCGGCGGGATCGAGTTCGATCACGTCCGCTTCCGTTACTCAGGCGGCGTCGCCGATGCCGTCAAAGACCTGAACCTTCGGACCGAGCCGGGCAAGAGCTACGCGCTTGTCGGCGCGAGCGGCGCCGGAAAATCGACGATCCTATCCCTCATCCTGCGCCTCTACGACCCGACTGCGGGCGCAGTTCGGATCGACGGACGCGATCTGCGCACGGTCACGCAGAAATCGCTGCGGGAACAGATCGGTCTCGTCACGCAGGAAACATTTTTGTTCCACGACACGATCTTTAAAAATATCCAGTTCGGACGGCTCGATGCGAGCGTAGAAGAAGTTTACGCGGCCGCTAGAACGGCTTTCGCGCACGACTTCATCACGGCGCAGCCGCAGGGCTACGAGACTGTCATCGGAGACAAAGGCTGCCTGCTATCTGGCGGGCAACAGCAAAGACTCGCAATTGCGCGCGCCTTACTGAAGAACGCTCCGATTCTCCTGCTCGACGAGGCGACTTCCGCGCTCGATTCAGAATCCGAGAAACAAATTCAAATCGCGCTCCAAACGCTTTCCGCGGGCCGCACCGTCATCGCGATCGCGCACCGCCTTTCCACAATTTTATCTGCTGATCAGATCGTGGTCATGGATCACGGACGGGTGAAGGAGATTGGGACGCATCGCGAGCTGCTGGACAAGTCCGGGTATTACCGGCGGTTGTACGACATGCAGTTCCACGGTCAACGCGACGAACGCGCTGCGGAAGCGAACCTCCTCGCCGCTGCCCTCAGCTAGGCAACGGCACCTGCATAGCCGCATCGCCGACGATCGCGCGGAAGAATCGCGCGCGCTGCGCATGCTCCTCATCGTCGATCACCGGTTCCGAACCCAACGTCGATGGCGGAGCCGGCAGCTTGACCCACGAGCGGCAACCGCCGAAAGCCAGCGCGTCTGGAAATTTCCACGCCGGAAAAATTCGGAACACACGGACGAAAGCGACGTGCAGAGCGCGCGTTTCCTTATAGTTAAAGCGTTCCTCCACGACCGACGGTCGTAACACATGAAGCGGAGCGAGCGCTTCCGCCTTCTCGAGCGACGTCACAACCTCGATCGCGTGGATCTTCACCCAAAAATTAATTTCCACTTCCCCATCGATCATGCGGGACAACGCGACGCGCGGAAGGCGCGTTTTCTCCCATTGCTCGTGGAAGGCGGTCGGAAAAAGAAAAAACTCGCGGTGCTGGAAACAGAAGCCGTCGCGACCTTCTGCAATCCCACCCTTTCGTAGAATGATGCTCTGCTGGCCACTGCCCAGCGCAGCACAAACAATGGCCCACTCCTTGAAACCGGCGCTTTCCATTTCGTGGGACGCAAACTAGCGTCGCGACGATGCCGTTCAAGATCGACCTGCACACGCATTCGTTCTTTTCGGGTGATGGCGTTTCCAGTCCCGAAGACATCATCAACGCCGCACGCGCCAAAGGGCTGCACGGTTTTGCGATTACAGATCACAACACCTGCGATGCAGTTACCTATCTGCTCGAGAAGGGTTTCATGCGGGAGGATGGAAACCCGGTCGATAATTTCCTGATCATTCCCGGCGTCGAGGTGACCACGGCCGAGGGCCACCTGCTCTGCATCGGCACGACGCTGCCTTACCTGAAGGGCAAACCGGCGCGCGAGGTTTGTGAATTAATCCACGAGCGCGGCGGTCTCGCCATTCCTCCGCATCCTTACGATCTATTTCGGGCGGGCATTCGCTTCGCTACGCTCGAGAGGCTCCCGATTGATGCCCTGGAAGTGTTCAATGCGGCTACGACGCTGCGTCGCTACAACCGCTACGCCTTCAAATACGCGCAGGTGCGCGGACTCCCGATGACCGCGGCGAGCGATGCGCACCATTCCGCCGCGGTCGGGACGGCCTACACCATCCTAAACACGGACGACTTTTCAGTTCGCGGCATCCTGGCGCAGATCCGCAAGAGCAACGAACTCAACCAGCACTACCTGACGCCGCGAGACAGTGTCCGAAAGACCTGGAATAATTGGCTGCGGCTCCGTCGACCGAAGCGCCTGACGACCGCCGAGGCCAAATTCGAGAACGGCCGTTAGTTGCTGCCGTGAGCTGCCGCCGGATCGGCGCGCTCGCTGAGAATTTCACGTAAAGCAGAGACGTCCGTGACAGGCGCGCGGCAGGTGAAATTTTCACAAACATAAGCCGTCGCCCCACCTTGCAACGGCGTCATAGCGGCGAGTGCTTCTATTTTATCACCAAGATAGTGCTGCGCTTCACCACCGTCGGCCAGCATCACGATCTTCCGCGGGAGGAAATTCCGATGCACTTCGCGCAAAAGTGCCCGCGTGTCCGATGCGCCGCGAGCGCCCGCGATCACGACCTGCTTCGGTGTCGAGAGTGAATAGTCGAGAGCGACCAACATTTGCGGCAGCGCACTCGGGAAATGAGCGATCTGCCGGGCGAACGCTGCCACCGTTCTTCGCCCCTCTCTTTCCAACAAGCGATCGTTTCGCAGCTGCGCTAACCGCAGAAGATTTAACGCGGCGACGGAACTGGCGGCTGGTTCCGCGCCGTCGTTATCCTCTTTCAGGCGCAGCAAAATACTCGAGTCTTTTTCGGTGCCAGCGAAGTAACCTCCCTGCTCCGGGTCTAGAAACAGCCGGTCCTGCGTCGTCTGCAGGTCTGCTGCGAACTTCAGCCAGGCGACGTCGAAAGACGCTTCGTAAAGATCGAGAAGACCCTGAATGACGAACGCGTAGTCGTCGGCAAAACCATCGATCGCGCTCCTGCCTTCACGGTAATTTCGAACCAGCACGCCGCGCGCGGAATCGAACAACTGATCGCGCACAAAAGAGGCAGCGCGTTCGGCGGCGTGAAGATAATCCGTATCGTCCAGAACCTGCGCGGCGCGGGCGAAGGCCGAGATCATGAGGCCGTTCCAGGCGGTGATGATTTTATCGTCCAGATGCGGCCGGGGGCGTTGTGCGCGTCGCTCTCGCAGCTTCGCGCGCGCTCGCTCGAGGATGCGCTCGATCTCGGGCATGGGCCGATGAAACTGTTCCGCTGCCTGCGCCGCATCATGGCGTTGGATCAGAATATTCTTCCCGCGAAACTCCCCGTGCGGATCGGCGCCGCTGGGGGCGTTCCCCTCTTCGTGGACGCCGTAGGTGTAGCAAAAGAGTTCCGCTGCGCTGCCGAGCAGCTCGTCGATCTCGCTCTTCGTCCAGACGTAAAATGCGCCTTCGGCATGGGCCGGATTCCCGTGTGCCACCAAACTATCCGCGTCCTCAGCCGAGAAGAATCCTCCTTCCGGTGACGTCATGTCGCGACGGACGTAGTCGAGGATGTCTCGCGCCACCGTTTCGAAATACGCATCACGCGTGATCTGAAACGCATCCAGATAAGCGACCGCGAGCTGTGCCTGGTCGTAGAGCATTTTTTCGAAATGCGGAACATGCCAGAATGCATCGACCGAGTAGCGGGAGAACCCGCCGCCTAGATGATCGTGCATCCCTCCGTGGGCCATTTTCCGCAACGTGAAAAGGTGCATTTCGAGCGCGTGCGCGCGCATCGCCCGATCGAAGTTCGGATTCGCGTAGATGCGGAGCAGGAAATTCAATATCACCGGCCGCGGAAATTTGGGCGCCGATCCGAAACCGCCTTCGTGCGCATCGTAGGTTCGCGCGAGCTGCCGATAGGCGGTTTCGAGAATGCCAGCGTCCAGTTGCGGCGTGCTCTCCGAACCACTCGTTTGCGCCTCTGCCAGCGCCGCGACGATCCGCGAGCCCTGCTCGACGATTTTTTCTCGATCTTGTTTCCAAGCCGCGGCAATGCGCTCCAGCACCTTCCGAAAGCCCGGCTGCCCATACCGATCAACCGGCGGGAAATAGGTTCCGCCCACGAACGGCTTCAAGTCCGGCGTCAGCCACACACTCATCGGCCATCCGCCGCCACCCGTCGTCGCCTGCACGAAAGTCATGTAAACGCGGTCCACATCCGGCCGTTCTTCGCGATCGACTTTGATGTTCACAAACTCGCGATTCATGATCTCCGCCGTCTCTTCACTCTCGAACGACTCGTGCGCCATGACGTGGCACCAATGGCAGGTGGAATAGCCGATGGAGAGAAAGATCGCTTTGTTCTCGTGCCGCGCCCGTTCGAACGCCGCGTCGCCCCAGGGGAACCACGCGACCGGGTTGCCCGCGTGCTGGAGCAGATAGGGAGACTTCTCCTCCGCGAGCCGATTACGGATTTCTGTCGCTTTCGGGTCAGCGCTCACGTTTCACGCTAGCGTGAGAAGGTGAAACTCGGAAGAAACTTGTCAACCTGCGTCGGCCCGCGAAAGCTGCCGCACGAATTCCGACGACCTCGTGCCGATGGACCACGTTAATTTGACCGTTCTGGGGCTCGCGATCGCGGCGGTGGCGTTCCTCTATTCCAGCGTCGGGCACGCCGGAGCGTCTGGCTATATCGCGACAATGGCGTTGCTGGGAGCGACGCCGGCTGCAATCCGCCCCACCGCGCTGGTTCTGAACATCCTGGTCGCTTCCATTGCGGCGTTTGCATTCTGGCGGGCCGGACACTTCGATCGGCGAATGTTCTGGCGCTTCGGCTGTCTCTCGGTTCCCGCTGCCTACCTCGGCGGATACGTGCAGCTTCCCACTTTCTACCTCAAATTGATTCTTGGCGTGGTGCTCCTTTTCTCAGCGTTCCGGCTGGTGTTTCGGCAAGGCGACCCGACGATTTTGGTTTCGCCTTCGCTGCCGACGGCGATGTCCGTCGGCGGCTGCATTGGATTGCTTTCCGGCCTTACCGGAACAGGAGGCGGCATTTTCCTTACGCCGCTGCTGCTCTTGCGCCGCTGGGCGCATACGCGTCAGGCGGCGGCCGTCTCAGCGATGTTCATTCTGCTGAATTCGTTTGCGGGATTGTTTGGTTACATCACGGCCCAGCGATCTCTGCCTGGGCTCGGCCTGCCCTTGGCGGCGGCGGCGATCGGCGGCGGTCTGTTCGGCTCTTATTTTGGCAGCCGAGTTTTCCATGTGCGGCTAATTTCCCTGTTGTTGGCAGCCGTCCTGACCATCGCTGGCTTCAAGCTGATCTTTACGCACTGAATCTGTTTGTGTTGTCATCCAAGAGTGAAATCACGGGAGCCTCTGCCGGCGACCATGGGTTCAACGCGTAATCAGAGGCAACGATGCGATCCGCGTGATCGTCGAGCAAGAGCCGGAAGTCCGTGATCGCCAGCGAGTGGGTGATGGGTTCGAATGGCGCGAGATTCGTCGTTGCCAGCCGGAGCAAGCGGACCGCCGGCGCCAGACGCCGGCCGTGTTTCGGATGCGTCGGATGTTCCCAATGCTTTTTCAAATGCACAAACGCCCCGGCGCTCTGAATCAGACCTTTGAAGAAATTCGCGTCGGCTGAATTTGTGCGTAGCCAGAGATGCTCGAGCACATCGTGCGCTTCATAATACTGCTGTGCGTTCCAGCATTGGAAAAAACCGCGGTAAAACGGGTTTTGGGCGACCGCCACAGCTTGCGTCAGGCTGCCGCCGGCCAAGCCTTCCACAAAACGCTCGATCCTCTCGCCTTTGCTCATCGCAGTTTTAGCTTCATGTTCCGGAACGAAATGGGCAAACGACCGCGCGTGATTGTTGAGGAGGGTCTGCGACTCGGCGGTTGCGGCCCTGGGGCATGACCATGCCGGCGGTTTTCACGGTTCTCGTTATCCTCGTTTGCTTCCTGGTTGTCTGTTCCGCCTTGTTCTCCGGGCTCGAAACGGCGCTCTTCTCCCTCAAAGCGCACCAGCTCGAGCGGTTGAATGAACGGCATCCGTCGCTCCGGAAATTCCTCCAACTTTTCCGCGAGAATCCACGTCGCGTGCTGAACGTGCTTCTGCTCGGCGATGCGCTCGTGAAAGTGCCGCTGGTCGTGTGCTGTCTGTTTCTGGTTTGGGAAGGTCCGCTGGCCGATCGCTTCCCGCAGTGGCTCGCCGCGAGCGCGATCTTTGCCGTCATTGTCCTGCTCTGCGATCTGATCCCGAAGCTGCTCGCGTTATCAGCGGCCTACCGTCTTTCCGCGGTCGGAGTGATGACGCTGAATGCCTCGGTGCCGCTGCTTGACCGGGTCGGCCGTTGGCTGGAACAACTGAGCAACGCCGTCGCAGATCGCATCACGCCGACGCACCTGCGGACACGTGCGAGGTTGTCCGACGAGGAACTCGAAACTCTCGTGGAGATCGGGGAGGAGGAAGGAACGCTGCAGGAAGCGGAAGGCGAGATGATCCAGGAAATCATCAAGCTGGGCGACAAGACCGCGAAGGATTGCATGACGCCGCGAGTCGATACGTTCTCGCTGCCGGACGATCTGACCAATGAAGAAGCGATCGTGCAGTTGCAGGCAAAACGCCACCGCCGCGTCCCGGTCTATGCCGAAACGCCGGACCAGATCGTCGGAATTCTCGACGTGAAGAGCTTTCTTCTCGATCCATCGGTTTCTTACACCGAGCGGCTCGTCGCTCCCTTCTTCGTCGCCGAAACGATGCGTGCGATGGATTTACTGCGCGGCTTTCTCATGCACGCGCAGGGTCTCGCCATCGTGGTGGACGAATTCGGAGGCACGGAAGGAATCATTACGCTTTCCGACATCGTGGAGGAGATAATCAGCGACGCTGCCCCCCTTGGCGACGCCGATCTCTACATTGAACCGCTCGCCGACTCGCGTTTTCTCGTCAGCGGCAACGCGCGTCTCGACGACTTGAGCGAACATCTCGGTTTCGAGTTGGAGGCCGATGGCCTCGATACGATCGGCGGATTCGTCTTCAACCGTCTGGGCTATCTTCCGCCATCTGGAACGGAATTGGAGATCCCGCGCCTCGCGATTACCGTGCGCCGCACCAGCCGGAAGCGCATCGAAGAATTGCTCCTCGAAAAAACCACATGCATCGCGAATGACGCCGACAGCAAAGGGGCGATCTCCGTCGAAACATGATGACCGTTTTTCTGATTCTCTGCCTGTGGACGGTTTCCTTCTGCTTCGCGGGTATCGAAGCGGGCCTCCTTTCCATCGATCCAGTGCGATTGAGAAATCGCGTGAAACAGCGGAACCGTGGAGCTTTGCGATTAAACGCATTACTGCGAACGCCGGAGCGCCTCCTCGTGACCGTTTTGTTGGTGACGAATATGGCAGACATCGTGGCGCTGCTGCTGCTGACGAGTAACTGCGTGCACGCATTTGGCTACGCCGGATTCGGCGTGGCGATCTTGCTGGCGTTTCCGATCTATGTCTTCGTCCTCGGCGTTTTACCGAAATCTCTTTTCCGGCGTTTTCCTTTCCGCGCGCTCGCCGCCCTGGCCGGAGTTCTCGACGCGGTTTCCTTCGTTCTCTGGCCTGTCTTGGAGTTTGGGGCGCTCGCGGGGCGCATTTTGCAGCCGGCCAGGTCGGCGCAACGGCCCCGACTTTTTGCGGCACGAGAAGAGCTCAAACAAATCGCGGAGCAAAGTGAGCGCGAAGGCTCTCTCACTGCAACAGAACGGGCGATGATCCACAACGTGGTCGATTTCCGCCACGTCCGGGCGCGCGATGTCATGGTTCCGGTCGCTCAGGCGGTCGCAGTTAAACCTGAAACGCCCGTTTCCGAAGTTCTGAAACTAAGCGCTGCGACCGGCGTCGATCGGATCCCGGTTCTCGCGGAAGGGCGGGCTATCGGTCTCATCAATGTTTACGATATCTTGTTCGACAGGACGGCGGCCGGGCCGCTGCAGCGTTATACCCGCCGGATCGTTGTTGCGACCGAGAATGAGCCGGCTTACCGGCTGATCCAACGGTTGCGCGCGGCGCGCCTCAGTCTCGCTGCCGTCGTTGATGCCGAGCGCAAGCTGGTGGGGCTCGCCATCGCCGAAGATATGATCAAGCGACTCGTGCAGAGCGCGTGACCCGCCGACGCCGTCGCGGCGCGCCTTTCAAACTTAAACGCGAAGAAAACCGCGTCGACGATAAGCGGGGGCCCAATGCGCGCCGCCGCGAAATCAGCTCTGCGCGCGCTGTTCTTGGCCCTGTGAGAGATGTCGCGCCGTATTGATGAGCGCAACGTGCGTGAAAGCCTGCGGGAAATTTCCCAGTTGGCGCTTGGTGCGCAGATCGAATTCTTCCGACAAAAGGCCGAGATCGTTCCG
>DASYVG010000524.1:0-5994 GCA_035937255.1 Chthoniobacterales bacterium
CGTCTGAACGGGAGCTGCGCGGACATCGCCTATGAGATTGTTCGGTTCCACCTCTCCTCCATTTCTGAACGAAGCGGACGTGCCGATGGTTAGGCGCGCCCTCCAGCGAGCCCGCATCGTCGGTAACTTCGCGGTCGTGCAGATCGGCGTGCAGCTCATTGGATTCGTAAGCGGCATCCTGCTCGTGCGACGCCTCGATCAGCGCGAATACGCCTATTTCACGATTGCGAATACGATGCAGGGAACCATTAACTTGCTTGCTGATGTGGGCATTAGCATTGGCCTCGTTTCGATCGGCAGCCGCGTGTGGCGCGACGCGCACCGGCTTGGGGAGCTTATTAGTACCGCGTTGCACCTGCGCCGCAAAATGGGCTTGCTCGCGATCGTCGGCGTCACGCCGGTGCTCTATTTCATGCTGTTCAAGAACGGCGCGTCGTTATCTTACACGGCCGTCCTGATCGTGATCGTTCTCGCGGGATTGCTGGTGCAATTGGCGGTCGGTGTTCTCGGAGTCGTGCCCCGGCTGCGTTCCGATATCAGGCGCATCCAGGTGATCGATCTCACAGGCGCACTCGCTCGCCTGGCCGCGATCGTCGCGTTGATGTTTCTATTTTTGAACGCCGGAGTTGCCGTAGCCATCGGCGCTGCCACGATCCTGCTGCAATATTGGATGCTGCGCAGGTATGTCGCGGGGGTCATTGACCTGAATGCAAACGAAAACACCGAAGATCGAAAAGCGATGCGCGGTTTCATCAAGAATCAGGCAGCGAACGCGATCTTCTTTTGCCTCCAGGGACAGATCACGGTTTTTTTGATCAGTTTCTTTGGTCGTCGCGTGGGTTCCGTCGCCGAAGTTGGCGCGCTCGGCCGACTCGCGATGATCTTCGTCATCATTAGTAACCTGCTGACGAATATTTTCGTCCCCGCCTTCGCTCGTTGTCAGGATGCGCGCAAGTTGCGCTGGCTCTACGCGGGGATTATCGGCGGAGTCGGCGGCTTCAGCGCGCTTGTCATTATTGGCGCGGCGTTTTTTCCTCGCGAACTGCTTTTTATTCTCGGCAGCCGCTACGCCCATCTCCAGCGCGAGCTGCTTCTCATGGTCGCCGGTTCGGTCTTAAGCGCGCTGAACGGCACCTTCTGGGCACTCAACGCTTCAAAGGCGTGGATCGCCTGGTCCTGGCTCTATATTCCTCTGACGCTCGCGACGCAGCTCGTCCTTATTCCGTTCACCGACTTTTCGAGCGTCGTCGGCGTGCTTCTTTTCAACCTGCTCTCCGCGGTCCCGTGCCTCGGTTTGAACGTGGTGTTGAGTTATCGTGGCTTTAGAAATCCTGGCGTTGCAGAAGCCTAACGAGCTATGCCTAACTATGGATATCATTTGGCAAGGGCCGAAGGCAATGGGATACGGCAATTGTATCGCGCGTTGCTGCCGAAGATTGTCCGGCGGCCAGTGGATCCCCCGCGCTCCGTGCCACTGCGGGTTTTCACCTATTCGGATGAGAAGTCTTTACCGGAGCAGGTTGCCTCAATCCGCTCGTTCCTGCGCCACGTTGGCCGGCCGGAAAGTTTCACCGTCGTTTCCGATGGGTCGCATTCCGAAAAGAGTGTCCGTTTGCTGGAACTTGTCGATCCAGTCGTCTCCGTTCGCCCGTCGGGCCAGCAACTGCCAGAAAACCTGCCGGCTAGGTTTCGTCATTACGTCACGACATACCCGATGGGAAAACAGCTTGGGCTGCTCGTGTCGCTCCCTGCAAATGCTCCCGCGCTCTATCTGGATTCGGATGTCTTGTTTTTTTCCGGGGCTGCCGATCTTCTGCGTTACTCCTCCGCTCGGGATATTTCCGCATTTTATCTGGAGGACTGTAAGACCTCCTCCGCCGATGCCCGGCTTTTTCATGAGCCTGGCGAGAAACTGCGTCCTGTGAACTGCGGTGCGCTGCTCTTTTTCAAAAACCTCGATTGGTCGCTCGGCATTCGTCGTTTCCTCGAGCTCGAAGGCGAACCGAACTTCTTTACCAATCAAACCATCGCGCATCTCGTCTTGCACGCGAACGATGCGCGCTCGTTTGATCGCTCAAAATATGTCGTCCAGCTCGACGATCAGTTTGTGTTTCGCGATCGTTATGCGGGAGACAAGCTAGCCCTCCGTCACTACGTGAACCCGGTGCGACATAAATTCTGGACGACTTTATGGCGGACATGATCGACCAACGGCGCAGTAAACCGCTGCGGATTTTGGCCATCGTCAACATCCCGTGGGACCCGCGCCTCGGCGCCGCCCGCGTCTGGATCGAGCTAGCCGAGGAATGGATTAAGGCCGGCCACCGGGTCGACAAATTTTGCCTGACTGATGCTTTCCCGGTGCCGGCGTCTTCTCGCGGACTTTCCGCCCTTCGCCTCGCCATCTTTCCGTATCGAGCGGCGGCCTACGTGCGGCGGAACCCCGGTCGCTTCGATGTCATCGATTGCCTTATCGGGACACTGCCGTTTTCCAAACAATCGCTGCAATTCGAAGGGCTTCTGGTCGCGCGTTCGGTCGGCCTTTATCGGCTCTACGATCGATTCGATCACGTCTCCCGAAAACGATGGCCTGATCAACCGAAGGGTCGATTGTTCGGCGGACTGTTCTATAAAGCGAGGGCGCGTCACCTGCGCAAGAGCGCGGACAAAGGGATTACCCGGTGCGATCTCCTTAACCTGCCTAACGAGAACGAACTCCAGGAGATCGAGGAAAATGTCCGTCCGCACAGGCCGGCAATTGTTCAGCCCTACGGCTTGAGCGACCGCCAGCGTGAAGCGTGCGAGCGAGCGGCGGGAACCGCGCACGCGCGACTGGCGAAAACAAAGATCTGCTTTGTCGGGATGTGGAGCCTGCGCAAAGGTTCTCGCGATTGGCCGCAAATCATTCATTCTATCTGGCCGCAGCATCCTGACGCGGAGTTCACCTTTCTTGGGACAATGTTTGGCGAAGACGTGGTCCGAAGCGAACTGGGAGTGGAGGGGGCGGAACGAATTCATTGTCTTCCCACCTACGATCCATCCGATCTTCCAGCGCTGCTGGCCGACAGCGCGGTCGGTCTGTTTCCGAGTTATATCGAAGGCTTCGGTCTCGCCGTCCTTGAGCAGCTCGCGTGCGGCATCCCGACAATTGCTTATGATGTCCCAGGCCCACGTCAAATTCTAAGATCATTGCGCGCAGTGCTTCTCACTCCAGAAGGAGACGCAAGGGCAATGGCCGATCGCGCTTTGGAAATTCTGCGAATGAGCGTGAGCGAATACGCCGCGCTCTCCGTGCAATGCCGCGCCATCGCCGGCGGATTTCGCTGGGAACGCATTGCCACCGACACTGCGCGGCAATATCGCGCCGCACTTGAGGACTTGCGCGCCAAGCCTGCGCCAATCTGCACTGCTTGAACGACTCCCGGACAATTCTACAGATCGTGCCGAGAGCGCCTGGATCGATCGACGGCGTCGGCGACTACTCTTTGACTGTAGCCAGAAGATTGTTGGAGTTATACGGCTACGACACCCTGTTTGCTCCTCACCTATCAGCTTCCACGGCTACAACTAACGGTTTCGAGATTCTCTCGCCGCTGAGTTCTGATCACCACCAAGATTTGTTCAGCAGAAAGTTTCGGCACGTCATTCTCCATTATGTGAACTACGGGTATCAGAAGCGGGGCGTGCCTTTCGGGCTCATGTCGACCCTCCGCACGCTGCGCCGGAATTGCCCTGGCCGCTTCCTCACGATTTTTCATGAACTCTACGCCTCTGGGCCACCGTGGAAGAGCGAATTTTGGTTGCGTCCCCTTCAGATCCAGATCGCGAGATCCGTTGCTCGTCTCTCCGACGCGTGCATCGTGAGCAGTGAAACGGCCCTCTCGCAGCTGCAACGCTTGAGGCCGAATGTCCCCGCCTCTCTCCATCCCGTAATTTCTAATCTAGGCGAGCCGTTGCTGCCTGCTGATCATTTCGCAAATCGTTCCCCTCACTCCTGGGTCATCTGTGGCGGCACAACTTTAGTCGAACGCTCAGCGCGATCCTTTTGTGCGACCGCGAAGCGAATTCCGCAATGCTTTCGTCCTCGTGAATTGTTTGTCCTCGGCGGAACTGATAATCCCAAAGTCCGCTCCCTTCTGACCAGCCTGATAGACATTCAAGTCGAGTATTATCCGCAAGTTGCCGCCTCCGACGCATCTCGAATACTTTCCACCTCTTCGTGGGCGTGGCTCGATTATTTCCACCATGTGAGCGTGCCGACGGCCCTGATTCTGAAGTCCGGAGCATTCGCCGCTGCGTGTGCGCACGGCGTGATCTCGATTTTTCCTCATCCAGGTTCGGAGATCGCCTTGGGCGATGATCGTTTGCCTGGCCCCTATTTCATTCACCGAAATGCCTTGGAACTTCCCGCAGCCAATGATCGCGCCAGAATTGCGAGTGACTATTACCGGTGGTACCGACGTTGCGCATCTTCAGAACATCTCACGCGCGGAGTCGCATGCCTGCTCGGCGACCTCGGTGCGGACGCGGACGAACGCGGAACAAGTCGGGCGTTTCGTTAGCTGACCTGATCGAATTGAAAACCCTGTTATGGTAATCGAATGGCTTGAGAGTTGGTTGCCATGGAGCGAAGCGGACGCGGGACCGGACATGAAAGAGTCTTTGCTGCGCTCAGAATAACACGGCATATATGAGATGGGATAGAGACTGTCTAAAAACCTACTTTTGCATTCGTTATGATGAGCGAAGCGAAACATCTCTGACTATTTTCCTCGTTGCAGGTCGCTGAAACGGTCAGAGATCGTTCGGTCGCTTAGGATGGCAGATTTTCAAACACCTTCTTTAAAATATTATGTTAATGTCGCGTCACGTTTCGTTGCATAAAGATAGCAGATAGCCGCAGCGCTTCTCTTCATGCGCAGCTCAGCTCATTTTATTTGTTATTGCTTGGGCCTGAGCCAGCCAATCACGCAGACAACGGAGGATGAACGCGCCTGTTTACGCCGTTATGCATCGGGTAAGCGGCGACTGGTGGAAATTGGAGTATTCCATGGAGTCAACACGAGATCCTTTCGCGAGGTAATGGATCGGCTTGGAATACTGATTGCGGTAGATCCTTTTCCGCGGAGCTTCTTTGGTTTCCGAGGCCTGGGCTGGGCGCGTCAGATTGCCCATCGCGAAGTTTCAGGATGTGGAAACGGCACCGTCGTTTGGGTGGAAACGATTGGTGCCCTAGCTCCTCAAGACTCCCGCTTAGCTGGTTACCTGCCGATTGATTTCGTATTTATCGACGGTGATCACTCTTGGGAGGGAGTGGCCGGCGACTGGACTGCCTGGAAATCAAACGTTCTATCCGGTGGAATTGTTTGCCTGCATGACAGCCGGAATCGCGATGGTTGCGGCTCGGAACGATACACGGCCGAAGTCATCTCTGCTGATCCTGAGTTTGAGGTAGTCGAAACAGTGAATTCTTTGACCGTCTTGCGCCGAAAATGACCGTCACTTTATCAGCGCGGAGGAATTGATTACGCGCTTGGAGCAGCGTGATAGGAATTGTATTCACATGCTGCGCTGTATCATTGACTCATATTATGCCAGTCATCGCGCGAATTAAACGGTTCTCCAAAACCCATCTCATAAATGCGCGGCGCGCGTATCATTCCGAACGCGGCGTGGAATCTCGCAAGCAGGGTCGAGGATATAGCGCGCTGTTCTTCGCTCAGCTAGGGATGACAAGCCCATTTGTGAGACGACTTCAGGAAAACCAAGCAGTTATCGCGGAGTGGTAGCTGGGCTTGATAATTGGCATAAGCTCCGCTCCAAACTGGAGGTTCGGTGAGGATACTTACTTTAAGCAACTCTCCGCTTGTCGCCGCGCGAGGCTCAGGTTACGTGGTTTTGAATTACGCGCGAGGATTGGAGGCAAAGAATCACGAGGTCGATCTTTTTGGACCTGAATCCCTGGAGATTCTTTCGTTTCTAAAGAAGGCTAAA
>DASYVG010000525.1:0-1578 GCA_035937255.1 Chthoniobacterales bacterium
CGTCGTTTCCTTCGACTTCGCCACTTCCATTTTGCCCACCTGGCACAGCACCATTTTCCCGCCTTACTTCGTCGCCGGCGCGATCTTTGGCGGATTCGCCATGGTGCTGACGCTGATGTTACCGGCGCGCGCGTTGTTCAAACTGCACGACATCATCACGCCGCAACACATCGACAAAATGGCGAAGATCATTTTGCTGACCGGCTCGATTGTCTCTTACGCCTACGCCATGGAATTCTTCATTGCCTGGTATAGCGGCAATCAATATGAGCGCTTCGCTTTCTGGAATCGGGTGCTCGGTCCCTACTGGTGGTACTGGTGGGTGGGGATGCTCTTTTGCAATGCGCTTTCGCCGCAACTTTTCTGGTTCCGCTGGTGCCGGCGCAATGTCTTTGTCGTTTATTTCGTCTGCATGTGCGTGAACGCCGGGATGTGGTTCGAGCGTTTCATCATCATCGTCGGCGGACTCCATCGCGATTTCCTGCCGAGCTCGTGGGGATTGTTCATTCCGACCTGGGTCGACATCTGGACGTTTATCGGGACGCACGGAATTTTCCTCTCCCTCTTCCTGCTTTTCATCCGCTTCCTGCCGATGATCGCGATGAGCGAAGTCAAAATCGTGCTGCCTGAGTCGGACGTGCATTCTCACGAGTCGAAGGCGCATCATCCGATCGCAGCTGGCGGAAGCCAACGCACATGAGAACGCCTTTCGGCCACAAAGTCTACGCCATCGCCGCAGAATATCCGAGCGCATCGGCGCTTTACGAGGCGGCCAAACGCGTGCGCGACGCCGGCTTCAAACGCTGGGATGTTTTCTCACCCTTTCCGATTCATGGAATGGATGAAGCGATGGGACTCGGCAAATCATGGCTGAGTGCGGTCGTGCTCGTTGGCGGCATTACCGGGCTAACCACCGCGATGGTTCTCGAGTTCGGTCCGTCCTGGTTTATTTATCCGCTGATCGTGCACGGAAAACCGTTCACCTGGGAAACGGTACCGGCATTTTTTCCGATCATGTTCGAGTTGACGGTACTCTTCGCTGCCTTTGCCGCGTTTTTCGCGAACCTGGTCATGAACGGTTTGCCGCGCTGGAACCATCCCATTTTCAACTGGGACCGATTCGCGCGCGCGACCAACGACGGATTTTTCCTCGCGATTGAAGCGCGCGACCCACGTTTCAGCGAAATGGAAACGCAAGAGTTGCTCACGGAAACCGGCGGGATGCACATCACCATCGTGCACGAGGAGGATTAAAATGCTGCGCGGCTTTCTTCTCATCTTCGTCCTCGCCGGCATCGTCATTGTTGCCATGTGCGGTTTCCGGGGAGAACACAGTACCCGCACTCCGTGGGAAATTTTTCCGGATATGGTGCGTCAGCAAAAAGTTCGGGCGCAATCGTCGATCGACTTTTTCGCCGACGGTCGTGGGCCGCGTGTTCCCATTACGAACACAGTCCCGATTGGTTACGAAATACCGAAGCCGCAGCAGAACGCGCCGTCTGAAATTTCGCCGAGCGGCGCGCCGCCGGGCCAGGAGTTTTCGCGAGGACGCATCGGTTTCAGTGTTGGCACGGATTA
>DASYVG010000526.1:0-1775 GCA_035937255.1 Chthoniobacterales bacterium
AACGAAGGGCAAGATCAAAGAAGAGACCGGCAAGGCTACCGGGGATCGCGACTTAGAGGCGGGCGGAGCTGCTGAGAAAACTGCAGGTAAAGTGGAGAACAAAGTCGGAGACGTTAAGAAGGTTTTCGGCAAATAGACCGAAAAAATTAACGGACGAAGGGTGCGAAGCGCCGCTTCTTTTTGAAGCCGGAAGGCGCAAAGGGCGCCGCGATCATGATTTACCTCCAACCAGGCCTCTACGTGGTGATCGACCAGCTCGAAGCAGAACTGGCCCCGGTGCCGAAGCCGTTGAACCACCGCTTTTCCCAAGACGTCGCCTACCTGGTGCTGGGCGCATTTTCGCTCTCCGAGAGCGGCGAAGCGTTTCTCATTCTTTCCAATGATGAGAACGAAATTTGGTTTATCTCCAACCGGCACTTGCGCACGCACCAACTGCTGCCGGACTCAACCGCCTTCCGCTGCACACGGCCCGCGGAATAAATGCGCTGGTAGATAGCCGAAATGGCGTCAACGCGACCATCGAGGGACGTAGCGGTGAAGCTCTCGAAGGTAGGATGCGATGACTCGCCTGGACGGGCGTCGTGTTCGCCGCCTCCGCTCCCGCCGACTAGATCGATCTCGCGCCCCAATCCTTCGGCCGGAACGCGTTCTCTAGAGGGCAAAACTCAGCGGTGTGGATTCATGCAGCCGCAGCGCGGCGCAGCGTCGATTCAGGGACACATATGGAACTGGAAACACTTAAAGATCTTTATATTCACGAACTGAAGGACCTCTACAGCGCGGAAAACCAAATCATCAAAGCGCTGCCCAAGATGGCGAAAGCGGCGTCGCACCCGCAGCTCGCGGCCGGGTTCAAGGAGCATTTGGAGCAGACAAAAGAACACGCTGCTCGTCTCGAACGTATCTTGAAAAGTCACGGCGAGTCCGCCCGCGGACCGAAGTGCAAAGGTATGGAAGGCGTGATCAAAGAAGGTCAGGAAATGATCGACGAGGACGCTGACGAGGATGTGCGCGACGCGGGTTTGATCGCGGCGGCGCAACGGGTGGAACACTACGAAATGGCGGGCTACGGCTGCGCGCGCACCTATGGCGAATTACTCGGCGATAGCAAAGGGGCAAAACTTCTGCAAACGACTCTCGATGAAGAAGGCGCGACCGATAAGAAATTAACCAAGCTCGCGACCTCCGTAATTAACGTCGACGCCGAGAAGTAGCACGCAGCGGCCGTTCGTCCCTGAAACTTCGCCCTGATCGCTCGGACTCGAGACCAAGATCAGCTATAGCTGGTGACCGGACTTTTGGGTAGTGGGGCAGAGGGCTACAATCGAGCCAGCGGGAAGCGGTGCGAGATGGACCTTGGCACAAAGTGTGAGCAGCGAGGAAGCTGCGAGTCAATGGAGCCCGCGGGAATGGAGCCGCTGGGAAGCGAGCGACATAGATGGGCAGACCCGAGAGGGTAAGCTTTCGGGGACGAAAGCGAATCAAGCGGTGCGACATGGACGGAGCCCAAAGGGTGAGCATCGGGAGCATGCGAATCAGAGCGAGCGTCGCTTGCAATGGACGTGTTTTCATAGAGTAAAGTGAGGCCGTACGCCGGCCAGCGGTTGGCTGCATCGCATGGTTAGGCCCGGCGCGCAATATCAGTGAAAGTGTGCATGAGTCATTTCCAGCCGCCGTGCTGGTCCATCCAACGCATCGCATACCAATACCATGCCGCTGCAAGAAGCATCACGAGCCCGATCCAGAAGTGGCGAAACGCGGATACCGTGGCAATC
>DASYVG010000527.1:0-2279 GCA_035937255.1 Chthoniobacterales bacterium
TGTAACGGTCGTCCTCCGGACCTTCTCCGATCGTGAACCGAAGAGCCTCGCCGGTCGAGACTGCCGCCCACGGAATCCCCGGTGCCTCCATTTCATGCAAAACCTTCCACGTCTTCGGATCAATCTCGTAGACGCGCCGAAGATCGCGCGACCCCATCCAGAGCGCACCGCCGTGCCAGGCAAGCGCCTGCGGCGTCGGGGATGGCGAAGAAAGTCGTTTACGCTCGGTAACCGGCGGTAATTGTTGGGTCATCATCGCTCTACCTGCATCGTGCGATGAACTTGAGGCTTCACGCGAGTCTTTCTTTTTCCCACGGGAGAAGCGGCCGCACAGAAAGAGTGCGGGCACCGTGATAAGCGTCCTTCTATAACCGAGTAAATCTCAGTGCTTCTCTAACCTGCCATCAATGCCAGGCCAGATTACTGTGACCAAGCAGCCACAGCACAGCGAGCATGCCGAGTAAAGGGATGAGGTTTAGAAGAAGCGCGATCACACTCAAAGCGATCGACCTTCCACGGAGAAAAAACAAACGGCCGCGACCGCGGCGCCGCCACTCCATGAGGCGAGCGCCAAAGGACCATCAATGCTCAAATTGCGGAACGGGCGAATCACTTCACAGACGAGAAGGAACCCGACGCAGCTTAACAGGAGAGCGAAAAGCCCAAGGCGGTTGGCGGTATTTGTCATGGAGATAAGGCGGACAGCCAACCCGATCCATCCAAGCTTTGTAAGACGCTTGGGGCTGCGGTCCTGTCGGCGCAGGCGTAACGCCAGTCGCCGGTACGGCGCGCGGCCGATCAGCTCTTCGGATAATTCGGATCGGCTTTCACTTCCAGGATTTGGGCCGTGTGGCGCTTGTTATGCGCGCCGTTGAAGAAGCCTCTGGTAGGCATTCTCGTCTTCAACAACGGATGCTCCTCGAAGTGATGCCGGAGATCTTCCTTCGTCTCGATCAGATAGACGGCTCCTAGCCTTTACTCGCCACGTTCGGCAAAAACTCTTCGCGCACGATCTTGCCGTCTTTTACCATGTAAACGCCTACTTCGGACATCTGCATCCGCTTCTTCGAATTCTTGTCCGTGACGTCGACATCGAACTGCACCACGAACCGGTCGTGCGCCACGAACGGGCCGCTTACCTTCGTGCTGTGCACCTCCATGTGGTTCGTCCACCACTCCGTCTTCTGGCGGACGCCTTCGATCCCGTGCGTTTCTGGCGGTCCGCCGCCCATGCTCGAAGCTTCTACGCTCACGATATCATCCGCGTAGAGACTATCGATGGCCTCTCTCCACGCCTGTTTGCGACATAGCTCGACTACCTTTTGCGCGACTTGCTCAGTATTCATGTCCCAGGTTTTTAGCCGCAATCCGCCCTACTCTGCAATCAACATTCACCTTCAGCGGTGGCGAGCACGAGGTCGGACCGCGACCGTCATTCGTCTAACCGGACGACTTCAGGATTGAATTCAAAATCGCTGGCTCCACTATTCGCGAGATGAAAGGCGTCACCATTATCGCCCGCAACGTGGTCGGGCTCGCGTTTGTCGTTTTCGGTTCCAACGCATTCGTCCACTTCGTTCCGAACATTGCAAATTGACCATGAGCGTGATCAATCGCCTGGAATTACCGTTTGTCGGTATGTCGCACGAGTTCGTGGGCGAAAAATGCGGGGTGAACATTTCGTTTTTCCTCGTAAACGCGCCGCCGGGACGCGGGCCTGAACTACATCGGCACGATTACGATGAGGTCATCATCGTGCAGGATGGACACGCCACGTGCGTGGCCGGCGATGAGCAACGGGAAGTGAAAGCCGGCGATATCGTTGTGATCCCGGCGGGGACGCCGCACAGCTTCGTCAATTCCGGCGACATCCCGCTGCGCCAGATCGATATCCACGCCAGCCCGAAATTCGTCACCGAATGGCTGGATGGGAAGAAATGAACGGATCCTCGGCGAATTCTGCGCGACTTTCGACCTTGAATCTTAAAGCAGTCAATCCACCGTCGCAGGCATGAAAGTCGTCACCATCATCGCTCGCGTTCTTCTTGGACTCGTTTTCGTTGTCTTCGGCTCAAACGCGTTTCTCCACTTTAGTCCCATCCCGCAGATGAGTGGGCCTCGCGGTGAATTCATTGGATCGATGAACGCGACGGGCTATTTACAGGTTATCGCCGCGCTGCAAGTTGTCGGCGGCGCGCTCTTGCTCATCGGACGTTTCGTTCCGCTCGGCCTCACGCTACTCGGTCCGATCATTGTGAACATCGCCCTGTTTCACATCT
>DASYVG010000528.1:0-3666 GCA_035937255.1 Chthoniobacterales bacterium
CGGAGTCTTCCAGTATTGGGATGAGAATGGGTTATGGCCCGAGTTGGAGGGAATCCTGTCGGAGAAATTCGTGAAAAAGGGCGAGTTCTGGGTCACGCCGCCGCAGTTTGCGGATGAATCGCTTAACTACGACGGCTTTCGCGTGGGCATTCACCGTGTGAATGGCAGCTGGAAGTTTGTTTATTTCGTGAATGGTTGAGCGGAAGTGACCAGTGGCGAGTGCTGGGCAAATTTCCAAGAGATTAGCGCACCACAATCTTCTCACTTGTCACCCATCGCTGATCCTTTCCACGGGTTGCCACATCGGCCGCCGTTTGTGTTCGTGCGCGCAATCCGAGCGATCGAAGCTGGGCGCTCCGCCGATTGCGAGACGTCATTCGAACCCGGAGACGCGATGTTTCGGGGACACTTTCCGGGCAATCCGCTCGTCCCGGGTGTCCTCCTGACGGAAGCTCTGGCGCAGACCGCTGGCATTGCCGCGGCATCGGGCTATCCAATGGGAGAGAAACCAATGTTTCTCTTGAGTGGAATCCGCTCCATGAAGTTTTTGCGGCCGGTCCGTCCGGGCGAACAGATTCATCTGCGGGCCGAAAAGTTGGCGGAAGTGGATGGGCTGATCCAATTAGCCGTGAAAGCAACGGTGAATCAGCAACCGGTCGCGCAAGGTCATTTAGTGCTGAGCATCGCGCCGACGGTGCAGTGCATCTAATGTCGTGTTTTATTCGAAAGAATCAGAACGCCGTGAATACCCCTTCCGCCACCGAGATCGCCAAAATCGGCATCGTCATCCCTGCTTGCAACGAGGAGGCATGCATCGGCGCGGTCCTGGAAGAACTGCTCCGCTCGATTGATCCGGAACGTTTTGTGGTGCTTGTGGGTGTAAACGGCTCCAGCGATCGAACGGCCGAGATCGCCCGTTGTTTTCCCGTGCTGGTGGCCGAGACCGCGCAGCGCGGCTATGGCTACGGCTGCCAGGCTGTGATCGATGCGGCGCTCCGAGCACTGCCCGATCTGCGCGCATTCATTTTCTACGCGGGGGACGGTGCGAGCGATCCGACTGACATCGCGACGCTGGTGGCCGCCTTCGAGAGCGGATCAAATTTTGTGCTCGGAACCCGCACCACCGACCGGGCGAACTGGCGGAACATGACGCTTTCGCATGTCTGCGCGAACTTCGCGCTGGCGCTGTGGTGCGGCGTCCTGACGGGTCAGCGCTTCACGGATCTGGCGCCGCTCCGGTTGATCGAGCGGGAGTTATTTCGGCGGCTTTCACTCCGTGAAATGACGTTCGGTTGGACTATCGAAGCTCAGCTCGGCGCGGCCAACATGGGTGCCGCGATGCGCGAAGTCCCGGCGCGCGAACGCCCGCGGATCGCCGGGGAACAGAAAGTCTCCGGCGTAAGTTGGAGCCGAACCTTCTCGGTCGGCTGCCGAATTGTCGCGGCGGGCTGGCGAGCACGGTCTCGTTTTCCTCAGCAGGCGCTCGCGGGCGGGAGGGAGTTGGCGCCTCAACTGGTGCCGCAACCGCAGCGCGGAATATGATCCCCGTGATCCGCGGACGGCGGGCGTGGCGAAACGCGCGCTGGTTGGCCGAGGCTTTGTCGGTGCTGGTTTTATCGGCTTGTGCTTCGGAACGAAAGCCGGCGCTGCCGAAGCACGCCGTCATGGACGTGGCGGCGGATGCGGGCGAAGCCGAAAACTATTCGGCCTTGGTCGATCGCGCCGATATTCTTTATTTTCCCGTCGAGCACCTGGCGGACAGCGCGCGCGATTCCTCACTGAAATTGCTGACCGCAATGCAGAATGCGGCCGAGTGCGCGGTCGCGTGGGACTTGATCGATGGGGATGGGCAGCAGTTGCTCGATCGTTGGAGCCAGCGTCAGCTCTCAACCGAAGAGCTGATCGCGCAGTTACATTTGGGCGGCACTGAGACAGAACGGGAGAATTGCCGCGCCATTCTGCGCGGCTCTGCCTCGGACCGGGTCCGGCATTTTGCGCTCCGTTGTCCGGATCGGATTCTCGCGAAGCTGCGCCATGCTGGAGAGCCAGGAGCGACTGAAGACCCGGAATTACCCTCGGGTTTCACGATTGCGAACGGCGACTATGAATTGTTTGCCGCGCAGCTGCCGAGAGCTCACGGCGTGGCGGAGAACGAACTCCGCAACCTGTATCGTGCGTATGTCGTGAGCGAACAGTTCGCCGCGGAACGAATTGTCATGCACCTCAGCGATCATCCGCGCAGCAAGGTGCTGGTCTTCGTACATCGTCGTTATCTCGATAGCACGCGGGGCGTTCCACAGTTTGTAGCGCAAAAAACCAGGCGCCGCCAGGTCGTGCTGGAACCGAAACCCTCCTCGGCCTCAAGCCGCACGAACCTGCTCGCTTCAATCTCCCAGTTTCGAGGCGGGTTGGTCCAGGTCGTAAATCGCGCCCCAGCTCCCGCTGTTTACTAAGCGGTTTTCTTGTTCCCACGGGCGTCGGCTAGCCGGGTAAAAGCTCTTCTCTTCCTTTCCCCAGAAGAGATACCGGACACGCAGAAACCTCGCTTCATCGCGCCAGCCATTAGCGCCTAGCATCAGGTGCGTCAGGCGCTCCGATACGCTCTGGTAGTCGAACCCTTGCGTCCAAAGGTGGCCGCCATAACCGAGCACGACCTTTCGACCCTGCAAAAGCAAGGGGTGGTTGTAGGTCGGGTAAGCTGCGAAACGCGCTTCGATTGGGAGCTTTCTGATCGCGTTACCGACGGCATCCACCTCCGCACGATCTGCCACGGTGTAGCCTGGGCTTCCCACCGCCAATCCGCCAAAGAGCGAGATAAATCCGGAGGCGAACAAACCAATGCAAGCGGCAGTTCGCGCAGAAACCGGCCACGCTGCGATCAGCTCGCTCCAGATGAAGGGTACGAATATGAGGTAAGCCCAGAGAATGAGCTTGGTGTTATCCCATCCCCAAGGCGCGGTCTTTACCAGACACGCGAGGAGAAAAATAACCGTAGCCGGGACGAGAAAGGTAACGGCGGGTGTCCAGATTATCTGCTTCCCTGCGCGCCTTTGCCAGGCGTGCCAGATAGAGAGGCCGAGCGCCACGAGCATAAAAGGAAGGGTCAGGCCAAAGTTGAGAGCCCAGAATTTAAAGAATGGGGCGGCAAAATCTCCATTCTGCACAAGACCCGGATGCCATTCCAAAATCGACCGCGCTTGGAAATGATCCGTGATCAGCCACATCAAAAACGTGGCAGGCAAAAACGCCGTGCCCACTAAGAGTGCGAGATACTTTCGGCGTTCGCCATTCCCGAAAAGGAAGAAAAAGGCGAGCACAACGGATAGGGCAAGAAACGTATGCACATGAAAGAGCGGCATGGTCGCATAGGTCGCCACTTCCACCCAAAAAGGAAGGCGAATAGTTCTCTCATGCCTGGCGGTTGATCCCGCCTCTTCCGTGAAAAACTCGCTCCGCCAGTGACATAAAAGGAGAATCCCGGCGGGAATAGCGTAGAGCAAACCACGCTGAGTCGTGAGCATTGCGAGCGGAACACTTTTCCACGCAATCGACTTATCCCCCTGATAGTCCTGCCATTGGAGAGAGTGGAAAAATCGAAAGCTAACCAAGCCCCCGTTGAAGAGGAACGCCGAGATACCGAAGACCCCCGCCCAACGATACAACGCC
>DASYVG010000529.1:0-1959 GCA_035937255.1 Chthoniobacterales bacterium
GGCTCGCGGTGAAAAATGCCGCTTCGCCTTTCGATTTGCGCGCCGCCCAATACGTGATCGCCAGCGTGACGAGCACGAAGAAAAGAAACATCGCGAGAGCGGCGCTCATATCGAATTCCGATGTCGCAAAATTTCGGCGGCCATCTTGTCGAACCGGGCAGCGGCCCGCACGTAAAGCCACGCGATCAACCAAGCCATGAAGAACTGCGAGAGTGCGAACAAGTAGGCAAGATTCACCGCGCCGAAAACTCGCTTTTCCATCAGCGGGCGCGCGTAGCCGACAAGCACCGGCAGCGCAAAGTAATAGACGACGAAAAATATCATCGCCGGCACGACAAACCGGCGCTTCGCCTTGAGAAGCGCGCGGAAACGATCACTCGCAGCGAGCGCCTCCCAATCGATCACCCCCACTTCGTCAT
This sequence comes from Chthoniobacterales bacterium, assembly GCA_035937255.1. Classification (GTDB taxonomy): domain Bacteria; phylum Verrucomicrobiota; class Verrucomicrobiia; order Chthoniobacterales; family UBA10450; genus JACCXL01. The sequence continues at coordinate 420 of DASYVG010000529.1, forward strand.
CCGCGGTGCGCTCATGCGGCGGCTTCGGCGGCAAATGACTCGATCGCGCGATGTCGGTAGCTGCACCAATCAGCGGCGTCTGATCTCGCGTCCGCTTCGGATCGTGCTCCGCCATTGCGGTCACTTATAAGGTGCGCGAATCGCAGGGCAAGAAAAAGTCCGCCAGGCAGCCCGCGCAAGGCCGGGTTAAGCCCCCAGCGGACTTCGCCTGCAAGGATTAGATCAGGATTGTGTTGAATCCGAATCCGGGTCGGAAGCTGGGGCGAATGACACCTGATTGACGGGTCCACCGTTGGACGGATCGTCATCATCGTCATCGCTGTCATCGTCCGCGTCGGTGTCGTCGTCTTCGTCGTCATCTCTCGCCACCGTCGCGGGGATCGCAGCCGGCAGATCATTTTGTTCCAGCTTGTCATAACGCTGGCGCACATCGGCCGGCAGTTTGTCCAGATCCGCGTTGCTATCGATCGGACCACTGAAAAGAAGTTTGCCCTGCGCGTCCTTGGCGGTGAGTACCTTTTTGCCGTCGATCGTGGCGAGCTTGATCTCTCCCTTTTCGTCAGTGAGCACCACCTCCGTCTTGCCGAGATCGATCTTGCTCGACTTAACCGCGCCGTCGTCACTGCTGCTGACGACGCGAATCTGCCGTGCGGATCTCCGCATATCATCGGCCGCATGGCGCGCCTGCTCTCCGGCCTGCCGGGCCTGATCGCTCGCCAAGCGGACCGCGGCGCGTGCCTGCTCCATCGCATCCCCGATCATGCCCTGGTTTTCGTCGCGGAGATCCCCCAGCATTTTCTCGATGTGTTCGTGGTTCATTCCGAAATCACCGGATTTCCAGTGCTTGTCGAATCCGCGGCCAAAGAACTCCTTGTTTTGCGGGACGTCATGCTTGGCGAGCTTGACCGTGATCTTTTGTTCTGCGCCCTTGCGCAAGACCGTCAACGTCACGCTCGTGCCATCGTTGAAACTGCGAACTAATTTTGCCAGCTGACCAGGCTCGGTCAGAATCTGATCGTTCAACATCTTCATGATATCGTTCGCCTGGAGACCGGCCGCGGCCGCCGGTCCATCTGGCACGATGTAATCGACGACGAGGCCGAAGCCTTTCGCGAGGCCGAGCTGTTCGCTCACCACACTTGGGACCGAAGATGTTTCGACACCGAGCCAGGTGATGGGAACTTTGGGCCCGCGGTCACGATCATGCTTCATACCGAGCATGCCCTGTCCGGGCGCCGGGGGAGCGACAGGTGCCGGGGGCGCGGGCGGCACGGGCGGAGTTTGTGCGAGGGCGACGAGCGGCAGCAGGCCCGCGACTGCGAGTGAGCTAATGGTTTTTGTTATCATTGTTTTTGGTTGGTGGAATGCACTGAAATTCACTGACCGGCGGCTGGGATAAAGGAAACTTCCTCGCGCGGATAGGAGACGCGAAGGGATGCGCCGCTGCTCGGGTCTCGCCACTGCAACGTCTCGCGGCTCTGGGTGCGCACGCGGCGGACCGGTCGCTGCGCGCCTTCCACGAAGAGCAGACCCTCATCGC